>PWSL01000057.1 GCA_003563255.1 Desulfonatronospira sp.
ATTCTTCGCCAGGCCACATTGCTTAGTTCCAGGGATCCGTAACAGTCAATAAGACTGTCCGGCCCGAAAGCCTGTTGCAGAAGAGACAGGGAGACAGGATCAAGGATTTCTCCAACCGAGGCACAGATCATGGGCCTGGGGATGCTGATCCTGTTTCTGCAGATATGCATGGCCATCTGCACCAGGTGGGATTTGTTGGCGTAAATGACCTGGGGCCTGAGGGAAACAATCTTGTCCACCAGTATCCCGGTGGGGTCGGCAAAAGAGGCCATATGTCTTTTCATGATGCCCAGAGACTGCAAAATGGTGTCCTGACCCCGGATATGAACAGGAGAAGCCACCCAGAACATTTTATGCCAGGGCCGGTAACCATTCAACACAAGAACCCGCATGAACTTGGCCAGCATACAGGCCCGGTCATCCCAGGATCTGTAGATCTGAACGGGCTGTCCTGTGCTGCCGCTGGTGGCGTCCCGGAAACAGTCCTGAAACTGCTCAGGGAAGCTTTTGAGAGCACTGGCGGTCAGCTCTTTATAGGCCTGGCGGTCAAGGACAGGCAGTTTTTTTAAATCATCCAGAGAGGTTATTGTCCTGGGATTAACACCTGCTGACTTCATGCCGCTTCTGTAAAATTCGAAGTGATCAAAGGCGTGAGAAAGTATGCCCCGCAGCTTGCGCAGTCTGAGTGCATGCAACCGCCTTGAAGACATACGCCCGGCCATGAGCATGCCTGAGAGCCTGAAAGCTGTATTGAAATTGACCAGGGATCTGTTGAGTCTGGAGATGTTCATGATATATAGTTTGGTCAGGGGGATGCCGAAACCGGCCCGGGGACAGTCTCAGCCCTCATAACTTTTCCAGGATGTTTCTGTACTTTGCAACACTTTCAAAAAACCTGTCTCTGGTCAGGATGTACAGACGTTTCCCGGGTTCTTCACACTGCTCTGTGGGGATATAGCCCAGGGACCTGTTGAAGCGTATGGCCCGGTGATTGTCGTCCAGTATATGGGCATACAGGGAGTTGAGCTTGAGATCGTTGAAGCCGAACCGGTTTCTTAGAAGAATAACGGCGTAAGGATAGATGCTGTGGCGCAATGTTGAGTCATGAAAAAAAATCCCGCCTTCAGCAGTCTTTTGAGCATGGTCGATCTTCTTGAGTTCAGTCATGCCCACGGGCCTGTTGTCTATAAAGATGATGAAGTAGGCGTTGCTGGGAGAGTTTATGGACTGAAACCACTTTTCCTGCATCTCCCGGGTAATGTGATCACGAAAGTGCATAAACCCGGCAACATTCGGGTCGTTGCGCCAATTGCGCACCATTTCAATGTCGCTGTGTTTAACCGGCTCAAGGGTGACGCCGTATCCCTGCAGAGTTTTCATGGCTTATTGAGCTGTATAGCCGCCATCCACTGGAATATTGGCCCCGGTGATCCAGCGGGCGGCATCAGACAAAAGAAACACACAGGCATCAGCAATATCTCTGGGCCGGCCCAGACCCAAAGCGTAACCCTGCCTCCTCTGGCTGACCTGCTCCGGGGTCAGAGTGCTGAACACATCCTGCATCATCTGGGTCATGATCAAGCCGGGAGAGACGCAGTTCACCCGGACCTTTTTTGACGCAAGTTCCATAGCCATTGAGCGCGCCGCAGAGAGCAATGCCCCCTTGGTGGCTGAATAACCAGTCAGTCCCGGCCTGCCGGCTGCTGCCATGGTGGAACTGATAAAAACCAGGCTGGAACCATCCTGGGGGATAAACTTCCTGTGAGTTACAATTCTTGCAATTTCAAGACCGGCAAAGACATTGATGTCAAAAAGACTGCGATATCTGTCAATGTTCATCTGGTTCAGGGCACAGGTCATCTGCAAACCCGCGGCATGGACGAGACCATGAACCTTTTCAATGCCTGCAATCCCTTCCCTGATGGAGGCAGCCAGCCCGTCAAATTCAGTAAGATCTACAGGCAGGGCGATATGCCTGTCGCCGGGCATGTCATCCATTGCTGCGATAAGGTTTTGTCTGTTTCTGGCAATTAGTATGACCCTGGCCCCGCCGAATGCGCATTCAACAGCGCATTGCCTGCCGATCCCGGAACTTGCCCCGGTAATGACGATATTTTTATTCTTGAGACTGAAGGAGTGGTTTTCCATGGGCGGCCTGCCTACATCTCGACGATTTCAGATATATGAGGGCCATGCAGGCTGATCATGGCTGAGCCTATGGACAGACCCACCCCGAACCCGGAGATTATCATTCTGGTGTCCTGACTCAGCTTTCCTGGAAGCTCAGTTGAGATGGTCAGAGGGATTGAAACCGAACTGGTGTTGCCGAACCGGTCCAGGTTGAAGGGCACCCTGTCAGGATCAAGTTTGAGTTTTTTGACAAGATAACTGTTCATGGCCAGGTTGGCCTGGTGAAAAATAAACCAGTCGATATCTTCTCTGGAAAGTCCGCTCATGGTGAGAATCTTTCTGACGTGCGCAGGTGCCTGGGTGATGACGAACTCAAAGACTCCAAGACCATTCATGGTGGCCTGCTCGTCGCTTCTGACGCTTCCGTCCTCAAAGGTACGTTCCAGCAGAGATTCAGGGGTGCTGGGATGCCTGTACCCACCGGATTTAATCATGATGTAGTCATGCCTGGAACCGTCTGAATCCATTAGAAACCAGGAAGGACCGTAATGATCCCCTTTTTCAATGATCAAGACCGAGGCCGCATCTCCAAAGAGAAAACCGGTCTGACGGTCTTTGAAGGAGTAGGCCCTGGTCCTGGTTTCAGCATTGATCAGCATAACCTTGTCGATATTCGGCTGCAGAGCAAGTGAATACGCCAGGTTGAGCCCGTATACAAAACCGGAACATCCCAGGTTAATGTCAAAGGCTGCACAACTCCCGGGCAGCCCAAGCCTGTCCTGCAGGATGATTCCGGTGGCCGGCATCTTATAATCCGGGGTCTGGGAGACAAAGATGAGAAAATCAATACTGCCGCGGTCCGTGCCGGTATCTGCAAAGGCTTTTTCTGCAGCAGCCAGAGCCAAGTCTGAGGCACAGGTATTTTCATCCGCTACCCTTCTCTGCCTTATACCGGTGCTGTCAGCGATTTTCCCGGCCTCAGCCGCATCAAAAAAGTCATTATCTGTGTAATTGTTGAATATTCCTGCCGGTACTGCTGCTGAAATGGACTTGATACCTACGTTATTGAAGCTGGTTGATGCCATCAGCTCCCTCTGGATTTTGCTATGTAGCGGGCAATATCATCGATGGTGGCCAGTGACTGAAAATCATCCTGCCGGACAGTGACATCGAACTGCTCATCAATTTTTGTGACCAGGGATATGTAAGCCAGGGAATCCCACTCTTCATACTCCCTGAACTTATCATAAGGCTTGATCTGGCCTGGATCTTTTTCCAGGATCTCTTCAAAAAACTCAATCAGTCTATCTATCATCAGGTGTTCCTTTTGGGGCATTCGCGTCCGGCAGAGACTTGCGCACAAAGTACAAGGGTCTTCCCCGGACCTCCTTGAGGACCATGAACAAATACTCGCCGATAACGCCCAGGGCAAAGAGTATCACTCCTGAGAAGAAGGTCAAGAGCAGAATGATGGTGGTCCAGCCGGGAACAAGTATGGCTCCCAGCAGATAGCGCACGAAATAAAATAGCATAAGAGCCAGACTAAGACCAGAGGCAGCAAGGCCGGTCAAAGAGACTAAGCGCAGAGGCAGCATGCTGGCGTGACAGATATTGTCAAAGGCCAGCCTGAACTGCCTGCGCAGGGTATAGTTGGACTTGCCCGCCCGCCTGGGAGAATGTTCAAGACTTATATTCATAACCCTGCGGGTGCTGCTGAAGATAAGCATGGATAAAGAGGGGTTGAGTATCCGGTGGGCGCAGATGACTTCAACAAGCTGCCGCCTCATGGCCCGAAAGCCTGAAGAGCGCAGGCCACGGGGCATATTAAAGGCTGTCTGGTTAAGGCGATTGATAATCCTGGAACCCAGGTTGCGGTAAAAGGAATGCTTTTTGTGCTCAAATACTCCCATGACACAGTCCATCTCAGGATTGTGCTCAAGGGCCTGAATAAGCCTTTGAAGCTGATCAGGCCGGTGCTGAAAATCGTCATCCATGGTTATTACAATATCACCCCTGCTGTGCTGCAGGCCGCAGAGGGTGGCCCGGACCTGGCCTTCGTTGTTCATGAGCTGGATACCGCGGACATTAGGCAGATCCTGCGCTGTCCGGGCTATGACATCCCAGGTGCTGTCCGGGGAACAGTCATCTACAATGATTATCTCATGGGACAGCTCCAGGCTGTTGAGGGTGGAGGCTGTCTCCCGGACCAGGTCATTAAGCCAGGCAGATGATTTGTATGCTGGAATAACTATGGATATGTCTGGCATGGTTTTTTTTGGATTGTTAAATATGCTTGCTCTGCGGCCTTGGCGCCTCTCTAAGAAGTATTGAAGAGATTGCCTCACGCAAAGGCGCAAAGGACGCCAAGGGGAAGATTTTTTGTAAGCAGGGAAGACCTGCTTACAAAAAGGTCTGCCTCATCCCTGGAGGGATGATTCTCTTCAAGGCCGAAGGCCAAATTTATCTTCCTCTGCGGCCTTGGCGCCTTGGCGTGAGACGCCTCTTTTGCCTCACGCTAAGGCGCTAAGGACGCTAAGGGGAAGATTCTTCTCTGCGGCCTTTGCGCCTCTGCGTGAGACAATTTC
>PWSL01000229.1 GCA_003563255.1 Desulfonatronospira sp.
AGCAGGAGCAGGCTTTCCTCGCCCTCCACCAGGGTGGTGTTGGTGGCGGCTGCTGCAGCCTGAAAGGATGTGATGCCGGGGACGGTTTCGATGCGGATTTCCGGGGCGTTGGATTGCAGGCACTGCATGAGGTAGCCGAAAGTGGAATAGGTCAGGGGATCTCCCAGGGTGAGAAAGGCTGCGTCCTTGCCCTGGTTCAGCTCAGCCAGGATGGTGTCTACGTGCTCAGACCAGGCCCTGGAGGCCACTTCCTTGTCCATGGTCATGGGAAAGGGCAGCCTGTGAATCAGGGTATCCTTTGGAAGATATTCCCTGGCGATGTTTACGGCCAGGCTGTGGTTGTTTTTGCTGGAAGAGGCGCAGAAGACCACGTCTACTTTTTTGAGAATGTTGATTGACTTGAGGGGTATCAGTTCCGGGTCGCCCGGCCCCACTCCTATGCCGTAGAGTTTTCCTTGTCTGTTGTTCATTATTCACTGCCTTGCATTTTGCGGTAGTTGTCGAGTTTTTCCCGGGTGTCTTCATGGAATATATCCGGGTAAAGGTGTTCCCCCACCACGTATATCCCCTGCAGAAGGCGCATGGTGGGCCTGGAAACCAGGACTTCGTCAATAACGTAAACCCGGTTCTGCTGTACTGCCTTAAGCAGGTGCAAACCGGGGCGTTTTTTAATATTTTCAGGGCTGGCCTGGTTCATGGGGCCCTGCTGGGAAAGATAAACCTGAACTTTATCCGCCCTGGACAGAAGTTTTTCCTGCCCGAAATCTGCAATGTTGGTTCCGCGCACCTGCCGTGCATCTAATGCAGCGTTTTCGCCTCCTGCTGCTTCAAGTACCAGGATGGGCATGGAATCCGGGGAGAAGGTCTTGAGCTGTTCGTGCATGGATTCAAAGAACACGCCTTTTTTATCCTCCACATGAGCGGTCAGGCTCCGGGCGTATTCCAGCCCGTCCGTAAAGTTCTCCTGCATCTGCAGGGCCAGCTCCTCTTTTCCGGTAAGAATACCCAGGATCCGCCAGTATTTGAACATTTCCTTTTTGCTGCCGGGCTGCAGAGAGACCACGGTGATTCCGGAGCGCTCCAGGGTATCCATGAGCCGGGGATAGGCCCAGTCAATCATGGGCCGCACCAGCACCAGGTCCGGCCTGTGGGCCAGGATTTTTTCCGGGCCTTCCTGGTAGGAAAAAGACGGTCTTTCCAGGGCCTGGGGAGGGTAACACTCGTTCATGCCTACTCCGATGACTTCCTGGTTCAGGCCCAGAGAAAAAAGGTTTTCCGTATGGGCCCCATAAAGGGAGATGATGCGCTCAAAGGGCTCATCCACCTGGATAGTTCTGCCCCCCTGATCCTGGATGCTTTCCTGATCCAGGATTTTCATTTCCGAGGCCCGGGCCTGGCAACCAGAATACATTAGGGCCAGAAAAGCGCAGAATATGGTAAAGGCGGTTTTATTTTTCATAAACTGCTAGCTGACGGTTAAATTTTTATGCGCACAGAGATGTTAAACCTTGAACACCACCTGGGTGGACTGTGCATAATCGTCGAAATAGACCTTGGCCCGGACGTCAAAGACCCGCTCCAGGTTTTCCGGGGTGAGTACTTCTGTAGTCGGGCCGTGCAGCAGGATTCGTCCCTGCTTGAAAAAGATAATATGGCTGCAGAAGGCTGCAGCCAGGTTGATATCCTGAAACACGGAAAAGACCGTGGTCCGGGCCTGCTGGTTTTTTTGCCGCACTAAGGACAGAAGGTGCAGGCCGTGCTTGATATCTAAGCTGGCCGTGGCTTCATCCAGAATGAGCACCGGCGTATCCTGAACCAGGGCCCTGGCGAAAACCACCCGCTGGCGCTCACCACCGCTTAGCTCAGTAACCATCCTGTCCTGAAATTTTTCCAGGCCGGTCTTCTGCATAACCTCCCGGACGATATCCAGGTCCCGGCTGCCAGGAGAGGCAAAGCGCGGCAGAAAAGGATATCTGCCCATGAGCAGCACCTCCAGGACCTGGAAGGGAAAGTTCAGGCGGTAGTCCTGGGGAACCAGGGCCATTTCCTTGGAGATCTGTTTCCTGGAGTATGATCCCAGGGGGCGGCCGTTATACTCTACCATGCCCTGCTGCGGCACCCTGTGCCGGATGAGCAGGTCCAGCCAGGTGGACTTGCCGCTGCCGTTGGGACCCAGGATGCCGTATATTCTGCCCGAAGGCAGGTCAATATTTATATCTTCCAGAATGCTGGTTTCTCCCAGGGCGAAATGTACATCTTTCATGCAAAAGGCCATACTCTACACCCTGAACTGCATCTGGCGTTTGCGGAAGATATAGCAGAAAAAAGGCCCGCCAATGAGGGCTGTAAGCACCCCAATGGGCACTTCCGCCGGAAGCATGGTCCTGGTCAAAGTGTCCGCGGCCAGAAGAAGCACCGCCCCGCACAAAAGGCTCACCGGCAAAAGGCTTCTGTGCTCCGGTCCGGTTAGAGAGCGCATCATGTGCGGCACCAGAAGGCCTACAAACCCGATTATCCCGGAGATGGATACGCAGACCGCGGCCACCAGGGAAGCGGTTATCAGGAGGATAATCCTGAGCTTAGTGGTATCCACGCCGAGAGACGCCGCGGCCCGGCTGCCCAGGCAGATGAGATTTATATCCCTGGAATAAAACATGAATACCATAAATCCCAGAAACACCATGGACGAAGTCAGGATAAGCTCCGGCCAGGTGCTGGAGGCAAAGCTGCCCATGAGCCAGAATATTATCACCGAGACCCTTTCCTGGGCCAGGTACTTGAACAGGCTTATGCCGGCTGAAAGAATGGCGCTGACTATCACTCCGGACAAAATAAGATTGTTGGAGGACAGTCCCCCGGCCGTGGCCGAAAGATAGACCACAAAGAGAAGGGTCAGGCATCCGGCGATAAAGGCGAACAGGGGCAGGGTGTAAAGCCCAAGGAACTGCAGGTTGAACAGCAGTACCAGGGAGGCCCCGAAAGCCGCTCCGGACGATACCCCCAAAGTATACGGGTCGGCCAGGGGGTTCAGCAGAAGACCCTGGAATATGACTCCGGCCAGGGCCAGGCCCGCGCCAACAATGGCTGCGGTGAGTACTCTGGGCAGCCTGACCTCGAAAATCACGGTGTAAACCAGCGGGTCTGCCTGGAGCAAAAGCTCCTGCTGCCCGGTGATCTTGTAAAAGAGCATCTGGAAAGTGGTGGACAGAGGCACCTGGACGTAGCCCATGCTTACCGAGGCGATGATCATGCCCAGGAGCATGAATGTCAGGGTAACGAGGAGTATGGATGTCCTTATGCGCATAAAATATTGAAGATAACCAGCCTTCTTTGCGGTGTTTTCTCTGTTCTGTCTTCTGAAATAAAAAAACCCCGGGCCGATTGTTGTCGACCCGGGGATGTCCCATTTTCATCCGCGGCATCATGAAGTATTGTACCGGTTGTCCGGCCCGGCAAGGTCTTCAGGTGTTCAGGCAGGTCTTCTGACTTCCGGATCTATCTACTTGCCGCGCCTTCCCACCCCGCACTTACTTTTTTCTTCAAGGAAAAAACACCCATTGAAAAGTAAGTGCGGGGCAGTGGCCTGTCTGCGGCTTTGGTCCCCGGTTACAGCGGTGGGTCCGTCCCTGACTTGCACAGGGTTCCCTTTTAAGTGCTATGCACGCCTGATCCTGTTACTGCTTTGAGCGTAACCATCAAGTGGGGGCGGATACCACCTGGGGGCAGTCCCCAGGACGGTTCCCGGCAGTCAGCATTGTGTATCCCATGAAAGTCCATCTTGACACCAGTACTTCTCTATCGCGATCTTTACCTGTAACCCGGTTATCAGTTATCAGAAAAAAGGTACCTGATAACCAGTAACAGATAACTGGTTCTTGTTTTTTCTGACCCCAGTGAAATGGAGAAAACTTCAGGGCAGCCAGAGTTTGAGGCTTAATTCACTAAGGAGTCATCTACGTTCATGGATTCAACCATGCCATATGCATAGTTATTAACAGATACGATGCGTCAATCCCACTATTTGTAGTATTCTGATATCTTGGATGGGATACAAAGTCAAGAAGAAGAGTCGCCGGTATCTGTTTAACTTTTTTAAGGAAAGCAGGGGACACCCCAGCCCTTGTTATTATGTTGATGAAAAAAACAGACTTTAATTAACAGGGACTGGGAGAGCCAGTCCCCGTGCTACCTGCAAATGGCTAAACTAAACTGTTACAATTCGCAAAACTGGTTGCCTTTGACCTGGTTGGTTCTTAGGCGCTTAGCACAAATTTCAAACAAACATGTTGGTCGTAAAAATCGGTTCCTGGTTCCTGGTTCTTCGTTCCTGGTTCCTGGTTACCTCTTGTTCCCAGGCTGGAGCCTGGGAACAAGAAAAGAAAAGAAAAGAAAGAAAAAAATCCCTGCTTGCATGTTAATGGGGACAGGCACCCCGGCACTTATTTTTTTTTGAACAAGAAACAGATTAGAAAAATAAGTGCCGGGAGAGCCAGTCCCCGTGCTCAACGCGTCCTGCAAGGGTTGACCGAATGATGCCCCGCAGGGGCCTCTTTTTCCGCGCAAAGTCGCGGAAAAAGCTTAGGCGCTTAGCACAAATTTCAAACAAACATGTTGGTAACTTTTTCTGATATCCTGCCCCTCTAGATAGGATCACGCGCACGGCGTAAACTCCCCTCCCTTAGTAAGAAAGTATGGGTGTATGGGGGTATCCA
>PWSL01000359.1 GCA_003563255.1 Desulfonatronospira sp.
GCGATTGCGCGGGGCGAAACCACATCCCCTGGGAAAATTGAAGAATCCGCTATTTCGTGATGCCTGCCTGCGCCTGAACCAGATCATCCAGTTGAACATGTGATGATGTGCCCTCAACCGGTCATGAATGATTCAGTAAGTTTTCACTGATTAACGAGCGTTTTGGAGGGGACCAAACCATCATGTGAATCAGGGTCGGACCTGATCAAGTCATTGAATAGTTGAAGAAAATATCCCAAAAAGGCCCTGATTTTGGCCTTAAAACAGCCATTTTGATATCAAAATGGCTGTTTTAAGATTTTCTTTTTGAATAAAGCCTAGAAACTTACCGTTTCAATCCTGTAGAAAAAAACAAGAAATTTTTTTAGTCTTGAAAGAGCAATGATGCCCAAGATACTTATTCTTCAGCCTTCAGCCTTCAGTCTTCAACCTGAAAAGTTAGGTTATCGCTCAAACTTAACTATTCTTGTTTAAATTGGGTTGTGGGCACAGCCCGCATTAGAAAAGCATCTTCGATGTTTTTGCTTGTTTTCCCAGTTAGTATCAGTTTCAATGGCTGCTGGCTATTTGCTGTCAACCTGCACCGTTTTCGGGGTCGGACCGAGTCAACCCATTGATTCAACATAGAAAAAGCCTTGATTGTGATTGTTTTTCAGCCTTAGAAGATGCCACTGCAAAAAGTCCTTTTTGCAGTCGCAGGGGGCAGGAGTCCCCAGTGAAACCCCTGTCTTCGACAGGGAGCCCTGCGGGCTGTTTCACGGGGCAGGCAGGAGACAGTAGTCAGTAAAAACAAAGAGTTAAGAGATTCATATTTAGCTTTATTTGTTCTTTTCTGACTTTTTGCAGTTAAATCTTAGAACGTCTATTTTGCTCTCAAAGAGCCCGCTCTAAGGTTTGAGGTTTCTATAAATATCAGCCCAAGGAGTGCCAACCACTCCTGAATTGGATCGGTGTGTTTATGTAGTCATGATCAAGCATGTCTATTTCATCGCCGAAACCAAAGGAAGCATGAGCTCCTTATATTATGATCATCATTGGGCAGGCCTTGAAAAACGTGCCCGGACTGTCAGCCTGAGGAGGCAATTATTATGAACATAAAGAAAATGCACCTGTCAAACTTTCGAGGGGCTCAGGCACTGGATCTTGATTTTCAAGAAAGGCTTAACATTTTCGTGGGAGTTAACGGTTCGGGCAAATCCACAGTCCTGGACGCTGCTGCTTTATTGCTTTCCTGGCTTGCAAACCGGATAAAATCCACAGGCTCATCAGGACGGCCCATCACTGAGTCTGATATATTAAATGGCACATCCGTTTCAACTTTAGAAATTACCTGCAAAATCAATAAGCAGGATGTCAGATGGAAGATGGTTAAGGTTCGCAAAGGCCACACCAGAATAAAAACAAGGTCATATTTTTCTGAGCTGAATGAATTAACCGAAGAAATAAAAGAGCAAATAACTGTTGAAAAAGAAAAGACCAATTTGCCGGTTCTGGCATATTATCCTGTAAACCGGGCTGTGCTGGATATTCCGCTTCGCATTAAATCCAGACACCGCTTTAACCTCCTGGCAGCATATGATGATTCACTGACAGGAGCAGCCAATTTCAGAACTTTTTTTGAATGGTTTAGAGAAAGAGAAGATCTGGAAAACGAAGCCCGTGTACATTCTGCCGAGCTTGAAACCTTATATGATCAACAGCTGTCATATCCGGATGTGCAGCTTGAATCTGTCAGGAAAGCCTTAAACATGTTCATGCCTGAGTTCACTGATCTCACTGTAAGGCGCAGTCCTTTGCGGATGGAAGTTAAAAAAGATGGCTATACCTTGATAGTTGATCAACTTTCTGATGGTGAAAAATGTTTGATGGCCATGGTTGGAGATTTGGCCAGACGGATGGCCATAGCCAATCCAGATATGGAAAACCCCCTTGAAGGACAAGGGGTTGTACTGATAGATGAAATTGATCTGCACCTTCACCCCAAATGGCAACGACTTATTGTTCCCAGGCTATTGGAAGCATTCCCCAACTGTCAGTTTGTTATTTCAACTCACTCACCGCACGTACTGACCCATGTCAAACCGGATAACATTTTTCTGCTTAGCCTTGATAAGGAAGGAATATCCGCAAAAAAGCCTACTGAGTCATATGGAAAGAACGTGGACAGAATACTTGAAGACATAATGGGCCTTGAAACTACCAGGCCCAGCCAGGTTACTTCAGATATCAACCAGCTCTATAAAGATATCAATGCAAACAGAATAGATCTTGCCCGGGAAAAAATTGCCCGGCTGCACTCAGAAATCGGAAACGATCCTGAACTGATAAAAGCTTCGGTTCTGATCAAGCGCAAGGAGCTGATTGGCAAATGAAGCTAATAATCAAAAAGTGTGAACCTGAAGCATTTTCCGCCTGGAAATCCCTTGCTAATCCTGACTGGCATCCAGAATATGATAATTTGAGCACTGATGTAAAAAAGATACTCAAGCAGTCCCTGATGGAAGAGCAAGGGTGGATCTGCTGTTATTGCCAGCAGAGAATTACTGACGCAGCTTCACACATTGAACACTTCCGGCCCCAAAGTAAATTTCCCAAGGAATCACTGAATTATGAAAATATGTTTTGTTCCTGCCAGAAGCAGATGAAAAAGGGTGAACCCCTATATTGCGGCAATGCCAAAGATGACTGGTACGATGAAGATTATATTATATCCCCTTTGGACCCTGACTGTGAAAGCCATTTCATGTTTACAGGCAACGGTTTGATAATGGCCGCAGAAAATGATTATGCGGCTCTTGAGACCATCAGGAGGCTGAAACTGGATATTACCAAACTCAATGATATGAGAGCCAAAGCTATTGATCCATTTCTGGATGAGTCTCTTTCTGAGTATCAAATGAAGAAGTTTGTTACCGGCTATCTCCAGAAAGATGAGCAGGGACAATTCAACGAATTCTGGACCATGATAAATTACTTGTTTGGAGATTATTCAACTGTATGAATCCCCGTATTGCAAGTACCCAAAAATAGAAGCAACATATCATTTCAATGTCAGGGAAACAGTTTGGGGTCAGACCCCCATGGCCAGCTATGATACAGGTTAATAATTAATAGCAGTCGGCTGAACATTATAAGCCGGCATTTTTTTTCAATAAAATATGTGTGTTAACCAGGAAGCAGTCCGGGGCGGTTTTAACAAAGCCTGGCGGGAAAAGGAATATTGAGCGATAATCAACACTGCTGAAAAAATACCAAGCAAAGTCCTGGAAGAAGACCCCAAACTGCTCATGTGGTATGATCAGGCGGTGACAAGGGTGTGAGGTGAATAGAAATGGATGAAAAATGGGATTTTCCGGGAAGCAAATGGTGGGAATTTGATTTCCACACGCATACCCCCAAGTCAAAAGATTACGGCAGGAGTGATGAATCCGTTAAGAACATCGAGCCTGTGTAATAGCAAAAGAAAACTATGGAGCCTGACATGAACTGTCCTGATATTTTTATTGCAAAGCTGATTATCCAGAACATGCTTCATTGTGGGCGTACGGATGGTCAGCCATTTATAATTCCATTTCATCCGCATTTCAATTCTATCATCGGCGGTCGAGGAACCGGGAAGTCCACTGTTCTCGAATCCATCCGAATCGCTTCACGTCGTGATCAGAATTTGGCAGCTGAAGCTCCCAGGGTTAAAGATGAGCTGGATAAGTTTATGAAGCTGTCGCAGGACAAAGGCGTTATGCTGAATGACACGGAAATTCTATTGGAGCTTCACCGACGTGGCAAGGATTACCAACTACGCTGGAGATATGATGGGCAAGGCGCTGTTTTGGAACAGAAAGTCAACAACGTTTGGCAGGAGATTGAACCTGGAGACATTAAAAGCCGTTTTCCCATAAGCATTTTCAGTCAGAAGCAGATCAACGAACTTGCATCTAATCCTCGAGGGCTTTTAGAGGTAGTTGACCGTTCACCCGAGGTGGACCGGGCGGAATGGAATCGTCGTTTTGAAAGTACCAGAAGTCAATTTTTTCAATTAAGGGAGCATAGACGTGAGCTTTTGCGGCAACTGGCTGGTGAGCAGCAAATTCGTGCAAAGCTGGAAGACGTTAAGAGCGACCTGAAGCAGTATGAAGAACAAGGTCATGGTGAGGTGCTCAAACACTATCAAAAGCGTAGTCAGCAAAAGAGCAGCCTTCCTGATGAATGGAACAACATGTTGTTTCGAAATTTGAGCTAAGCGCCTAACGCGGGCTGTGCCCGCAACTCAAGAAAAAAAATTCTTAACCGCCCGTTCGAAGACTCACTCAAGTTACAGGTCAAAGCGGGCCCCGGAGATATTCTCATTGCACTTTCTGGCAGCGGCAATTCTCCCAATGTGGTCAGAGTTCTTGAAACCGGCAATGTTCCGGGAATGCAATCTTATGCCATACTGGGTTTTTTCCGGGGGGCGGTGCAAATTAATGTCCAGCATAATATGTCTGTCCTTTCTGCCGTGAGTCCCCTCTGCCGCTGGCTACAAAAACGCGGTTCAAGAGTATTGCATCGTCAGCCCGGAATTTCCCACGGGCAACGGCCGGGTGGACCTGCACCTGCGATGCGCGGAGAAAGAGGGGATCATTGAGGTTAAATGCTACGCAAATCAAGCCAGGCTGAAGCGGTATATGGATCAGGCCGCAAGCTATGCCCGCAAGC
>PWSL01000250.1 GCA_003563255.1 Desulfonatronospira sp.
CCCATGCTGGTCCACCCGGCATAACTGCTGAAACTCTGGATGAAAGTTGGCTGCTCGTCCTCTATGTCCTGGGCCGCCTGAACCAGACAGCCCTTTTGAGATCCCCGGCACAGGGTATGAGCCTTGATGGCCTTACCCACGGCTTCGCGCATACACGAAGGTCCCGCCCTGTGCCCGGCAGCCTGGATTGCTTCCTCCACAGCTGCAAGCAGACGCTGGTGGTCAGTGGCATCGGATATGTATCTGAATACATTGGCTTTGTTGACTGCAGCCACAGCCAATGGTTCTGTGGAACGCTCCGGTGCGAATATTCTCATTGCGGAAGCATTGCGGCGCTTCAACTGGGCCAGCCATTCCAGCCCGGTCATATCCGAAAGGTGTGTGGAACAAATCACCGCACCCACGCCGCCGTCGGCAAGAATACGCTCTCCCTCACCAGCTGAACCTGCTGTGAAGATCTTAAAGCTGTCCGGAAATGCAGAGACCAGCATGGTCCGTACCGGTTCATCCCTGGCAGCCACAAGGATTCCGGGTCTTTCATCTGTTGAAGGATTAGACTCAGGGGGCATAATAGTTATGAATGGATTTCAGTTATCTGTTAATGCTTGCTTAATTTGTGTTTTATCTTTGCCGGCACACCTACTGCTATGCAGTCGTCCGGAATATCGGAAATTACCACGGCATTGGCACCGATAAAGACATTGTTGCCTATGGTTATATCCCCCAGAATTTTAGCTCCGGCACCTATGTCAACGTTGTTTCCAATTCTGGGTGCTTTTTTTTCGAGGACATTTTTTATGCCCACAGTAACCCCGTTGCGCACAACACAATCGTCCCCGAAGGAAGCATAACCGCTGATAATGATATTACCGAAGTGATCAATCCTGAAGTTGCGCCCTACAGGAGCTTCGCAGGGCATCTGTATGCCGCAGAAAACCTGCACCATCTTGAAAAGTACCTTGTAAAGAAATGAAAAAGGCAGCCGGATTATTCTGAAACGTATTCCATAGCGCCAGCGCCCCAGACGATATACCAGCATGGCCCAGAACCCCTGGGCGGTCCAGTCACCTTTATAGGTCTTGAGGTCATGGCGTACATTGCTCAAAAACATTGTTAGTCCTTTTCAGGTAAGCATTCAGGGGGTGCCGGAATCACGCCACTGGCGTGACTGGGGACAGTCCCCGCGACACCTTTTCTGCACAAAATAATCTGACAAAAGCGAAGCTGTGTGAACCTGATCAGTTAGTGTTTAGCGGGGGACAGTCCCCAGGCCTGGTGCCAGGGACTAAAACTGAGTACCCCCTGAATGCTTACCTTTTCAGGTCATACTACCATGGAATCGGGGGAGAATGCCGGCCATAGCTGGTGTCCTGCAGGGCCTGCCGGGTAAGATGGATGACTGTGCCGGAGTCCACAACCTTTTCCCGGCCATCTTTGCCTCGCAGCACATTCACTCCCATGCGCAGGGCATGCCAGCCCAGTTCCAGACCTGCATGAGACAAGACAGAAGCCAGGCCCCCATGTTTGCGGTAGTACAGGTATTCACTGCGCATTTTGAAATTCATCACCTGGGCCGAGGCCATGTTGTAGGCTTTGTCTTTTCTGGTTTTACTGCTGGCCCCGCCGATATGTTCTACTTCCGCCTCTGGAACGAAGAACACTTTCCAGCCGGCCTGCTTGGCCCGCAGGCACAGATCAGTCTCTTCGTAGTATATATAAAAACGCTCATCAAAAAAACCGATGTCTTCCAGCATACTTCTTCGCAGAAACATAAAAGTTCCGGGAACCCAGTCCACTTCCTTGACCTGATCGTGGGCAAAGCCTCCGAAGTCGTGCCTGTTGAAAAAGGATGACCCGGCAAAACGACTGCTTAGCCCGCTCAGGGTACAAAAATTGGAAAACCATGTGGGAAATCGTCTGGCAGAGGGATTCAGACTGCCGTCAGGATCAACTATGCGCCCCCCGCATACTCCGCACCCGGGGTTTTGCCTCATGAATTCAGCCGCCCTGGAAATAGCCCCGGGCTTCACAAAAGCATCCGGATTCAACAATAAGATATACTCCCCCTGAGCCAGGGCAAAAGCCTGATTGTTGGCTGCTGCAAATCCGAGATTTTCTTTGTTGGCCGTCAGGATTACCCGGGGAAATTCCTGAGCCACCATTTCCGCGGAACCATCCCTGGAATCGTTATCTACAACAAATACTTCAAATTCCAGGTTAGAGCTGTGCTCAAAAAGGGCCTCAAGACATTTTCGCAAAATATCCCGGGTATTATAGCTGACAATGACTACGGAGATCATAATAAAAATCCTCTTTATTCTTCCTTGCCTCCGAAAAAATACTCCACCCTGCGTCTTTTCAGCTCCGGTTCCAGTGTTTGAACATCAGTTTCTCCCCCTGAAAAAGTCTGACCAGCGCTTGATGATAAAGTGCCCCAGCATGCGCATGTCCTCCCACAGGGAGCGGTGGTGGCGGTAGTACAGTTCTTCCACCCGTTCCAGGTCCGCATCATTATCCTGCTCTCTGAGATCAGCATAGGTAATGGCCGCTGGAAAAGCTCCGGCATCAGGCTCATTCATATCCTGGGCAGCCTGGGACTGTACCGTCCGGGGTCTGTGGCCGCAGAGCCACAGGCGTCCGTAAAAGGCCAGCAGAAAGTGAGGATACCTGTCCAGGCCAAGGGCCATGAAAATTCTGTCCGAAATACCGTGACTGACTTTTGCCTGGGTATAAAGAGGCAGTTTCAGCACTCTGCCGTTTCTTCCCTGTACCTCTTTGTGGGTAAACCTGCTGCCCTGCACCAGCTTCCAGCCGAACAGCAGGGCAAAAGGCAGCAGCTGGGTCAGGGCGATGACCCCGGCGGCCATCCGGCTGAAAAGGGATTCGAGTATGTCTCTGAAAGCAGGCAGGGACTGCACCTCACTCACCATCCATGGGTCCGGAATAGTTACCACGGCCTGGCTGTAAGGGTCTATGACTGTATTGCCGAAAACGATCTTGGATCGTATCTCCATGCCCTGGCCGATGAAGGTGCCGCTTAGTATCACTGAATCGGAAATTTCGCTTTGACGGTCAATCAAGACATGACTTCCCACCACCGCATTGGGTCCAATGCTGGTCATGGGGCTGATGCGGCAGTCGTTGCCGATGATTAGGGGGGCGCTCAGAGTGGCTGTGGGCGGGGTAATGACGTTATACCCGATAATGACGTTGTCTTTATCATAATACCCGGGCTGGAGATAATTCTGAACTTCTCCCTGTACTAAACTCATGTTTATTTCATATAAGTCTTTAAGACTTTCAAGGGGTACAATCTCGCGTCCCAGAGACTCGAACTGATCCGGTTGATGCGTGCTTAAGTCTGTCTGACCTTTGATCCAGGCCTCAAGAAATGCAGGGTCCCGGCTTAAAACGCATAGAGCTCTGCCTTCATTTATGTAAGCCAGGGTTTTTCCAGACTCAGGGTGCCGGGACTGCATGCCGGTTTTGCGGGGAAAGGCCGGACCAGTCACGTGCATGAGACCTTGTAAAAGGTCGTCTGATGAAAAACGCTTTAAAAAATGCACCGGGTCATTCTGGTTGCGGTGAAAGCCGTAAGTCACCTGCAAACCCCATGACTCGCCGGAACCTACATACTCCTCAATCTGTTTTGCACCGTCATCCAATACTAAGCGAATATCCAGGATGTGCATATCCGAGCACCATTCCAGCCAGTATTCCAGGAGTGGACGGTTGCCCAGGGGCAACAGGGCCCAGGGAACCCGGTTTACCGGAGCCGCCCAGGGTGCAGGCACACCGGTATGGATCACGGCTTTCACTCAACCACCCGCAGAGCTTCTTCGGTGGTATCAAAAATATCAAAAAGTTTATAGGCCCGGGTGATTTCAAAAACAACCCGCACTTCTTTTCTAAGGCCGGCCAGCTTGATTTCCCTGCCCTGCTCAGAACTCTTTTTCAGCAGTGCTATCAAGGTGCCCAGACCTGCACTGTCCATAAACGTAAAACCTGAAAGATCCAGGATCAAAACTTTAAGATCATGACTTTCTGACAGAATTCTATTAAATTCTTCTCTGAAAGGATCGACATTTGAGGCGGTCAGAGTACCCTCTGGTACTTCAGCGATGACCACCCCTTCACTGGGATTGGATGTCTGCATAAGTATTCTCCCTACAGGATAAGTGTTGTTCATCAGAAAAAATAAGTGCGGGACTGTCCCCGGGCCGGTTATCTGTTAATTGTTAATTTTTAATCGGCTGGACATTCAAAAGTTCTGCACAAGACACTCTGTATGTCATTTTTATAAATTTTGTATCTGTTGGGCAAAACCTCTTGGCTACATTTGAAAATAAAACAACAAGTTGTTCCGAAATCTGTGTTCAGCGCTTAATAAGCACCTTTTCCCGAAAGAACTGCCGGAATGGTCTTGAGGATTATCCACACGTCGGTGGCTATGCTCTGACTGTGGATATACTGCAGATCCAGCCGGACCTGGTCCTTAAAAGGTATTTCAGAACGGCCCTGGATTTGCCAGAAGCATGTCAGGCCGGGCTTTACATGCAGTCTTTTACGTTCTTCCAGGCTGTACTGGGCAACTTCATCCGGAAGGGGAGGCCGGGGACCCACCAGAGCCAGATCTCCCCTGAGAACATTGAAAAGCTGCGGCAGTTCGTCAATGCTGAAGCGCCGGATTATGCGCCCTACCTTTGTTACCCGGGGATCCTGCCTGACCTTGAAAATTACGCCATCCTGGGATTCATTGCTGTCCATGAGTTCCTGCCTTCTCTGGTCGGCATCCCTGTACATGGAACGAAATTTGTAAAAAGGAAAAATCCGGCCATTTAAACCCACACGGCTCTGGGAATACAAAAAAGGTCTGCCATCTTCAATCATTATGGCTAAGGCTACCAGTATCAGCAAGGGAGAAAGCAGCAGCAGCCCGGCCATTACACCCAGGACATCCATAATGCGCTTGATGATAAAAAGCCCGCCCAGGCTGAGTTCCCACATGGCGACCTTCAGACGGTGCCTGGCTTTGAGGACCCTCATGTCAGCCTTGGATACAGGCAACTGCATCTCTTTGAACAGGGCTGTACGCGCCCTGAATATTTCTTCATTCATTCCGGACTCCTTAGTACTACGGCGAAACTTATGACTGACCTCCGGGGACTGGCTCTCCCCGCACTTATTTTTTCCAATAAAACCAAGATCATTTAACAAAAATAAGTGCGGAGTGCCTGTCCCCAATTGAGATACGATATTCTTTTTATAAGTTTCGCTGTAGTGTTAGTATGTCACCAAAAGTGCTACCTGCAGACAGTAAACAGGGAATGATTGGTGCCGCTGCGTTGAAAAATCATGATATCCCGGCAAAGCTGGCTCATGATTTCAAGGCCCCTGCCTCTCTCAGAATCTAAAGGATTTCTGTCCATAATGGATTTGACTGAAACATAGTTCCATTCTTTACCGGCATCAAGAAAAAGTATCCTGCAGATTTCATTGTTTAGACTTATACTCAGAAAAAAGTCCTGGTCCTTAGGCAGGCCAGAATGATCAATGATATTCATTCCGAATTCGTGGACCACCATGCGTACCGCCCAGCTGGAGTTTTCGGGCCAGTTCAGCTGCAGAAGAAGCTCCTGGATATTTCTGGCACAATCCTCTACATGGACCGGGCTGCATTGCACCCGCCCGGACCACAGGCTGTTTTCCGGGTCTTTATGATAAATGGTCAGAATGCTGCAGTCATCATTACTGATGTCGCAGCCCTGCTCCTTTATCAGATCCACAATACGGCCGGCTGGATTCAGAGCCTGAGACACCTGACTCGAACCGACAATCTCCTGCAAATCCACTGGCCTGCATTTTTTTTCAGCAGCAGTCTTGTGAGACTCCACCAGGCCGTCCGTATACAGAACAATACTCATGCCCGGCAAGGCTGGTATTACTATTTCATCGGAGGTGTGGGCGATATCTGCAGGAGCAATGGCCAGACCTACTGGATAAACCCCTTTTTCAAGGTTAACATCAGAATCATGGGGGTACAGCACTGCCTGGGGATGGCCGCAACTGATGCAGCGCCAGACTGAATCCTCTGGATCAAAAAAGCCCATGAACATGGTTGCGTAATACTCCGGCTCGTGGACATACTGCAAAAAGCGCTGATGAATGACATTGCACACAGCTGCCGGACCCTTTTCATGCATGGCTTGAACTGTCTCTCCGGCCAGGACCCGCAAAAGCATGGACAGCATGGACGGGGCTACCCCATGGCCTGCAACGTCCCCTATGATGACGCAGACCTTGCCCCCGGAAAGGCTGAAGACATCAAAAAAATCCCCACCCACGGAAATATGCGGCTCGTATGCGCTGTAAATCTCCATTTGAGAATCGATATAAGGGTCCATGGACAGAACCTTGCGTTGCAGCGCTCCGGCAACATTCAGTTCCTGCTGGATTTTCTCCTGCCATTTTAAAAGCTCCATGTTGCTCTGCTGCAGTTCCGACAGGAGCAAGAACCTTTGCTGCTTGATTTGGTAGAGCTCCACAGCCTGCAGCAGGGTAGCTCTGAATTCCTTGACTACCTGAATGGGTTTGAGGATATAGCGGTACACCTCTCCCTTGTTTATGGAATCCACGATCTGGTCCAGGTCAGCTGCACCGCTTAGAACCATGCGCACTATATGCGGCTTACGCTTGCGGACTTCTTTTAGAAAGGTCATGCCATCCATGACCGGCATTTTTACGTCCGAAACAACGACATGCACATCTTCAGCCTCGATTACCTCCAGGCCCTCGGCAGCTGAGTTTGCAAAAAACTTCCCATAGGGTTCCCGCAAGAGAAAACGCTTCAATGAATCCAGGATTTGTATTTCATCATCCACAAACAAAATATTGATGTTTTCTATCCCCTTGATTTCCCGGGGGTCTATAGACTCTTGCATATTCTGACTCTGATTTATTGTATCAGTTTATTGTAGATAGTTGATAACTTTTAACTTCTCTTATGCCTGACCGGCAGAACAATGTGAAAAGTGGTGCCCTGCTGCTCATCACTCTCCACGCTTAAAGACCCATTGTGTTTGCGTACAATGATATCATACGAAATGCTCAGCCCCAGTCCTGTCCCCCTTCCGGTGGGTTTGGTGGTGAAAAAAGGGTCAAAGATACGTCTGAGGACTTCTTCTTCGATCAAGGGTCCATTGTTGGATATATCACAATATACATAGTCTTCATCAGACCAGGTACGCACTTGAATTTTGCCTGGCCGCGGCATCTGAGTATCTTCCAGGGCCTGAGCCGCGTTAACTATAATATTTAAAATCACCTGGTTGATTTCGCCAGGTATACATTCTATTTCCGGGATATCCCCAAGTTCGGTTAGAACCTCTGCATGGTTCTTGTAATTATTGTGAGTCAAAACCAGTGTATCTTTAACCCCCCTGTTCAGATCAAACAATATAAATTCCTCTGCAGAATCATTCCTGGAAAAATTGCGCATACTGTCAACGATCTTTGCAATACGCTGAAATCCATCCCTGGACTGTTCAAACAACTTGTCCAGGTCGCTCAAAACAAAATCCAGGGAATATTTTTTTTCAAGTTCATAGGCCTGGGACAAAAGCCTGTCCTGTTCACTTGAACCCGGGTCGGCCTGAAGTGCCTGCTTGTAGCTTTGTATAACCTCAACGATAATCTGGATCTCTTCCTGCAGTGTTTCAAAATTCATGGACACAAACCCCACGGGATTATTGAGCTCGTGGGCTGCGCCTGCAGCCAGCTGTCCTATGGCCGCCATTCTTTCTCCCAGAATCAGTCTCTGCTGAACCTCCCCGAGTTGGCGACTGCGCTCTTCCACTTTCTGCTCCAGGGTGGCGTTCAGTTGGCGCAACTCATTTCGGCTCTTGCGCAGGGACTCTTCCATGCGCTTCCTTTCGGTAATGTCTCGCTTGAATCCGCAAAGCCCAACTATATTGCCATCTGCATCAAATATTGGAGTCTTATAGAATTCCACCCATGTTTTCCTGCCTTGTTCCTGGATCAAGTCTTCCCAGTTCATTTTATCACCGCTCTGCATTATTCTGGCGTCCTGACGCACATACCGCCGTCCCGTGGATTCCGGCCAGACATGCAGGGCATTTTTACCCAGGATATCTTTCCGGGACAGACCGCTTTCGCGGCAAAAGACCTCGTTAACAGCCAGGTAATTCCCTTGGGTGTCTTTGAGCCAGGCTGAAAAAGGAAGGTTGTCCAGCAAGGCCTTCTGCTGGGCCTGAACCAGCTGCAGGGACTGTTCGGCCTGCCTGCGCTGCAGGGCCTCCATGCAGGCCCTGCATGCCCTGGACAACATCAATGTAATATGTTTGAGTTCTTTTAAAAATACAGGGTCAAGGGCCTTCTTGCGACCCAGGACGAGCATTCCGAAACCGGGAAGACTGAAGCCGTAATACAGGCCCTGTTCACGCTCCAGTATCTCCACAAAATCACTTTGTCCCTGCCCGGAAGCCTTTTGAAAAAGCGAACTAGTCAATTCCTCCCATAATGGCTGGTCCTGCATAACCCTGGGCAATACCAGGCTTGTATGCAGACCTTGAGCATCTTCCTGGACCACGCCGACCAGGCTGCAGTTGAGTTTACGCAGGAAAATTGGAAGAGAATTCCTGAGCAATACTTCCAGCTCAAATTCTCCGCTGATGGACAGAGCCATTTCCAGGACAATTTCCTGATGCAGTTGATCTTTCAAACATTGCCTCGATGTATGTCAGCGCTTTGCATGTGGCACGGGGACTGTCCCGCAATAATTTTTCCAAGGCCAACAGCAGAAATTTGTTCATCAGAAAAAAAATAAATACGCAACTGTCACCTGCTTTCCTTAAAAGCAAAACAGATACTCTGCCGGCAAGGACATAGCTTCAGACCTCCCTGAATCTCTCCAGAGTCTCTATAAACTCGTCCTCGCATTCCAGGAAGACGTCCACCAGGGTGGGATCAAAATGCGAACCCTTGCCGTCTCTGATTATGGCCCGTGTCTTTTCATGGGAGAAGGCGTCCTTGTACACTCTTTTGGAGGCCAGTGCGTCATAGACGTCTGCTACAGCCAGGATCCTGGAGGCAAGGGGGATATCCTCTCCGGCAAGGCCGTCCGGATACCCTGATCCGTTCCATTTCTCATGGTGATACCTGGCGATATCCGCGGACATCCTCAGATAATTGGCTTTGGGATTCTGCTGGATGGTGCTTTTGAGGGTATCGTAGCCGATGGTGGTGTGGGTTTTCATGATCTCAAACTCTTCCTCGTCCAGTCTGCCTGGTTTGAGGAGGATATGGTCCGGTATGCCCACCTTGCCGATATCGTGCAGGGGACTGGTGGAGTAAATGTCGTCGATGAAACGCCGGTTTACGATATCCTGATACATGGAATTGCGCAGCAGAAACTCGGAAACAATACGGCAGTAACTCTGGATTCTTTCTAAGTGCAGCCCGGTCTCGGGATCCCTGGTCTCGGCAAGTTTGGCCATGGCGAATATGACTGTGTCCTTGCTCTGCAGACTGAAGATACGCTCGCTGGCTTTAAGTCTCACCAGCAGTTCAGACTTATCCACCGGCTTGGTAAGGTAGTCGTCCACTCCGGACTCGAATCCCCGGATCAGGTCGGTGGAATCATCCCTGGAAGTAATCATGATAATGTAGGTGTATTCATCCCCTTCAGAGGCCCTGACCCGGGAAATGAGCTCCAGTCCATCCATTACCGGCATGTTCCAGTCCGTGAGAATGATCCTGGGACGGTGCTCGTGCCAGAGCTTCAGGGCTTCCTTGCCGTCTGCAGCTGCAATGGGCTCATACCCTGTGTTCCTGGCGTACAGGGAAAGAGTCTTGCGGCTTATCTTGTCGTCTTCAACAACCAGTACTTTCATAAGACCTTTTGTATTTTTTGTGTGCAAACCTGTTAATCTCTGGTCATTAAGCCCGGGGGATCATCTGCCATGACCAGCTGAATGTAACGCCCCGGTCTTATTCCCCTGCCTGCAACTCAACTTCCTGTGTCTGGAAAAACGCCCTGGCTTCCGCCTCGAACCTCTGGGCCTCCCGTTGCAGAAGCTGCATCTCTTTATGTGCCTCCTGCCAGTTTTCCTGCCGGGAGCTGTGCATGATATTGGCGCAGTGCAGCCTTATCCTTTCCGCGCCAGTATACCCGGCCGAACCTTTGAGCTTGTGGGCCAGCCTGTCGGCATCACCTGCCTCGTGCCTGGCCAGGGCCGCCTGAATATGCTCCGGCTCCACCTGGAGGTCGCTCAAGAAGTCCTGCATTATTTCCGCAGCGATTTCCAGATCCTGTTCATACCTGTCCATAAAATCCCTGGTATTAAATACCTGGTACTCATCATGCCCTGGCGGCTGCCCGGAATCCTCTTCTGCCCCGGCCCTTTCATCCCGGCCTTTCCCGTCCTGCAGGTCAAAAAAGCCGGCCGGAAGGTGCTTCTTAAGCATTGCCAGCAGCTCAATCTTTTGCACCGGCTTGGCGATATAATCCGTCATGCCGGCACTCAGGCATTTTTCCCTGTCGCTGGGCATGGCGTTGGCGGTCAGGGCGATTATGGGAATTCTGGGATTCCGGGATTCTGGAATTGAGGGATTTGGGGATTTAGGGATTTGGGAATTTAGGGATTCAGGGATTGAGGGATTTGGGGATTTAGGGATTTGGGGATTGGGGGATTCTAAGATTTCCTCTGCAACCTCCACTCCAAGATCTTTGTCCTCTGTCCCCTGCTCCATGCTTCTTATCCGCCGCGTGGCTTCCAGTCCGTCCATGACCGGCATCTGGACATCCATGAGGACCAGGTCGAAAGAATCCTCCTGCATCTTTTCAAGGGCTTCCTGTCCGTTTTCAACAGAAACCAGGCCGCCTGCAGTGTCTTTGAGCATGATCTGCACAGATCTGCGGTTGATATGGTTGTCATCCACCAGAAGTATCCTTGGGCCTGCACCTGCAGCAGGCCCGGCCTGCACTTCATGCGCATTCTCCTGCCTGACTGGTGCGGCAGGCTGCAGTGGCCTTTTGTTATCCCCCTTGCGTCCATGCAGGCACGCCTTTATGCCTGCAAGAAGGTCCTCGCTGTTGACGGGCTTGGGCAGATATGAGTCAAACCCTTTCTGAAAAAACTCACCAGAACTTACCTGCCCCCAGAGCGAACTAACGGCAATAAGCCCCATACCCTTTTCCTGGTCCTGCTCCCTGATCCTGCTGGCCAGTTCGATACCGTCCATGCCCGGCATGGCATGATCAACAAGGGCAAAGTCAAAGCTTTTCCCCTGCTGGTGGTTCTGGTTCAAAATATCCAGGGCCTGATATGCGTCTGCCGCACTCTCATGCTCCACCCCCCACTTCTCCAGGTATCCGGCCAGGATTTTACGGTTGATGGCATTATCATCCACTATCATGGCCCGCATTCCGCTCAACTCACTGTCTTCAATGAACTCCGAAGCATCGTCTGCATAGCCTATATCCAGCTCGAAAAAGAAAGTCGAGCCCTCCCCCTCCCGGCTCATGACCTGCAGATCGCCGCCCATGAGCCGGACAAGGCTCCTGCTGATGGCCAGTCCCAGGCCGGTCCCGCCGTGCCTGCGGGTGGAAGAGTAGTCCACCTGGGTAAAATGCTCGAAGATCTTCTCCTGCATGTGCACGGGGATGCCCACCCCTGTATCCTGCACCGATATTTTGAGCCGGGCCTTCTCCTCACCTGCTTCTGCAAGACTCACCTGCACCAGTATATAGCCCTTTTCGGTGAATTTGACGGCATTGCCCACTAAGTTATACAAGATCTGCCTGAGACGCAGATTGTCCCCCCGCACCCTTCTGGGAGCCTGCAGGTCGTAGTCCACCAGCAGTTCCACCTCTTTGCTTCTGGCCCTTTTGGTCAGAAGCAGCATGACCCTGGAAATTTCCCTTTCCAGGTCAAAATTCTGCCGGGTAAGCTCTAACCTGCCAGCCTCGATCCTTGAAAAATCAAGGATATCGTTTATGATGTTCAAAAGAGACTCCGAGGAAATGGCGGCCATGTCCACGTATTCTCTCTGCTCCGGTCCCAGGCTGGTTTCTTCCAGCAGGCTCATCATGCTCACCACACCGTTTAAGGGCGTTCTTATTTCGTGGCTCATGTTGGCCAGAAAATCGCTTTTGGCCCTGGAGGCCTCCTCTGCTGCATCCCTGGCCCTGATGATCTCCTTTTCGTAATTTTTGCGCTGACTTATATCGGAGTAAACCGCAAACCCTCCGGTAATGTTTCCATCCACCAGCACCGGACCGCCCTTAAGCAGGACTTCCCTTGGCTCGCCGTCCCTGGAATACCTGGTGCACTCCATCTCCACCTTTTCCCCTGCAAGTATCCTGTAGGCCCCGTAATGCGTCTCTTTTCCCTCAGGATCCACCACATCTATGATATTTCTGCCCCTGACCTCTTCCAGGTCATGCCCGAACATCTCGGTAAAACGCGTGTTGACGTTGAAAATTTTGAGGTCGGCGTCAAAATAGACCATTGCGTCGCTGGTGTTGGTAAAAAGAGACTCGAACTGGGCCTTCTGGGTCAGAAGCTTTTTTTCGGACCTTTTGCGCTGGGTAATATCCCTTAACTGCTCCACCACCAGGTGAACACTGCCCTGGGAATCGAAGACCGGCTGGGAAATGCACTCCAGATACCTGTCATATTCCGGCAGGTATTTTTCTTTGAAGCCCTGCCTGCCGGTTCTGACGGCCCGGGCCGAGGTACACGAACTGCAGGGCACTGACCTGCCGATGAGTTCGTAGCATTTTCTTCCTTTCACCTCCTCTGGCGTAAGACCCAGAAAATCATACCCGGCCCGGTTGTACCTGATCATGGTATGATCCGGTTTTTGAATTCCTATGATGTCCGGGATGGAATCCAGTGTAGCTTCCAGCAGGGCCTTGGAGTTGGAAAGCTCTTCCTCGGCCTGCCTGCGCTTTTCCACTTCCAGGCAGGAGCGGCAGGCCCTGGCCAGCATTGCAGTCAGGGGCAGCAGTTCATTGATGAGAAATGGCTCGAAACTCCTGGATCGCGAAAGCACCAGGATACCAAAGTCCTGCAGCCTGAAAGCGTAATGAAAGCTGTCCTGTTCCTGCAGCAGCAACCAGTCCTGAAAGCCGTCTGTATCCGCTTCCCGGGCAAGCTGCTGCAGCATAGCGGCAAAATCCTCATTTCTGGACATGTACCTGGGCAGGCACAGTACTATGCCTTTGTCATCTGCGGTATTGACCACGGCTGCAGCAGTGCAGTCCAGCTTGCGCAGAAACTGCGGCATGCACTTCTTGAGAAGCTTCTCCAGGTCGAACTCGCCGCTGATGGAAAGGGCCAGTTCCAGCAACACGTCCTTGTAAAATTCATTCTGCATGGGGATCTCCCAGTATCCCGGCCACTGCTGTCTTGTTGTAGAATTCCAGGTAGGCATCCCCGGTATTGGCTATCTCTCCGATGGTCAGGGCTCCAAAGGTGGTCAGTCCGCAATCAGCCGCCTGCAGCTCCTTTTTAAACTCCTCACCCATGAAAAGGACCCTGGAGATACAGTCCATAAACAGCATGCTGGCCTTGTTCGGGTCCCCATGGTAATTATTCAGGGCAATGTCCCTGGCCTGAACCGCACCCTCAATAAGAGAGTCCATGTTTCCCCGCAGTATGTATACAAAGGAATTCACAGGCACCTCCCCAACGCAGACCAGTTCATCATTTTCGGTAAAAAGAGGGTCGCGCACGATCATTTCCGCGTCCAGCTTGACTATACCCAGGGGGTGGGCCTTGGCGATGTCGAAAAAGGGCTGTTCATCAAATGACAGACCGGACTGTTCCTTTATGGCACTTTTATACACCTGAAAGGCCGGTTCCCAGTTCAGGGAGATGACCCTGTTTTTTTCGGATTCAGTCACCTTCATGGTTTTGGTTATGGGGTGCCACCCATGAGCCACTCCTATGCCGCTGCGGACTTCTGATACCCCCACCACCGCACCGTCGCCCTTGAGGCCCAGGTTGGTGAAAAGGCAGGGCTTCTGCTCAAAACTCAATGATCCGGCTCCCCCGCCGATATAGTTGGGCATAAGACCCAGGTTGTTGAAAAGCCCGTCGATAAAGGCGCTGATTCTGGAACTCAGACCGTCCACAAACACGAAAAAGGTCCTGTCCTCCACGTCAACACCCGTCAGGGCCTCATCCACGGCGTCGTCCATAACCCTGTCGTCATCGCTTAGACCCGGCACATAGAGAGACACTGTATCGTAAAAAAGCCCGGCCACAATGGTGCCCTTCTCCAGGTTTTCCCCTTCAGCAATAATCTGCGGGAAAATCCCCCCCAGCAGAGGCAGACCGCACTCTTGCAGGACCGGATCAACATTCTCCGGGGTAAAGCCATCGGCGTCACAGGCCAGGATGAGTATGGACTTCACCCGCCCGTGGTTCTGGACTTCCTGCAGCATGGACTGTAAAGACTCCACAGATCCTTCCCTGCAAACTCTGAGTATCATATTCTTACCTCCTTGCTTAGTCCCTGTCAGCCCTTTTAAGTAAAGCTGAACAGATTCATGCTTACATATATCTTTGCGGACAGTATCTGTTTCAGCGCTTTGCATGTAGCATGGGGACTGGCTCTCCCCGCACTTATTTTTAAAATGCCGTCAATCATCCTTCAGAAAAATAAGTGCGGGGGTGCCTGTCCCCTGCTTTCCTTAACAGCGCTAAACAGATACTGCGGACAAAACCCTTTTGCATCTATTGGCACAGGGGCAGACGCACAGTAAGGGTGGTGCCGGACTCTACTGAAGTCTGCATGTCAATGTTTCCGTTCTGGGTCCTGGCTATAAGGGCCGCGGAGTAGGTACCCAGGCCTGTTCCGGATTTCTTGCCGTGGGTGCTTAGCTTGTCAAAAAAGACCTCCCTTATTTCCCTGGGCACTTCACCGTGATTGTGGATTGTTATAAGGCTTTCACCAGCCTGGTGCCGCATCTTGATGCTGACCTCTTTCCCCTGCGGGGATGCCTCCAGGGCATTTTTAATGAGGTTGGAAAACATGGAGTAGCAAAGCATCTCTTCACCACAGACCATGAAGCTGAAATCATCCGGCACATCCATATCCTGATGCAGAAGTCTCACCTGAATGTTTTTTCCCCTGCTCAGGGGTTCCAGCTGTCTCAAGACCTGCCGCAGCACACGGATGAGATCAACTTTCCCGGGATCAAGCTGGTATGTCCCCTGCTCCATCTTGTACAGGTCCAGGGACAGGTTTATCATGTTCAGCAGGGTATGCCCAGATTCTTTTATGTACTGCACCAGTTCCCGGCTTTCATCGTCCAGTGCGTCAGATTCCAGGAGCAGGTCCGGTATTGCTATAATGCCGTTTAAGGGTGTCTTCATGTCGTGCCTGGTGATGCGCTCAACGTCTTCACGCAGTTGATCCAGGTGCCAGCGCCAGGTGACATCCACGACGGCTGCGACCATCCAGCCTGAAGCCACCGGCTTGAGGTAAATCTCCCAGTTTTTGTCCCCGGAGGATATTTCCAGCCTGGACTGCTCCCTGGCTTCAAGTAAATCACCAGCATTGCCTTTACTTTTGATAACTTGGCGTACCTCAGGGGGGAAAAATCTGCCCTCCAGGGCCGCCCCCTGCCTGTATCCGGCCCTGCCTGCTTCCGGGTTGGCAATCTCCACCCTGTGATTTTCTGTGTCCAGAAGCATCACCGGAAAAGGCATGCCCCCAAGCATACCCTCCATGGTCCTGCGCTGCCGGTCCTTTGCTTTTTTCCTGCTGATCACCCTCAGACAGCGCTGCAGCACTTCCAGAAGCTCCGCCGGAGCCACAGGCTTGGACACAAATTCGTCCAGACGCAGGGCTATGGCCTTTTTCAGGTTGTCTATGTTGTCAAAGGAAGTGGAGAGTATGACCACCGCTTCCGGATCCTGCTCCCGGATGGCTTCAGCCATTTCCAGGCCGTCCATGCGCGGCATTTCAATGTCGGTGATGACTATATCGGGATTGAAACGTGAAAATGCGTAAAGCCCTTCCTGGCCGTCCCTGGCCTGATGGACCTCTTTTACCCTGGGCCCAAGCATCTGGGTTAAAAACTCCAGAGTAAAACTTTCGTCCTCCACGCAAAGAACCGAGACATCTTTTAACTTCAGGTCTGCTTCCATGTCAGTAAACATTGTACGCTCGCAATAACACTCCAGCGAAACGTATAAAACTTTTCAACCTGTCTAAATCGGGGACAGGCACCCCCGCACTTATTTTTCTGAAGGATGGTTGACAGGTTTTAAAAATAAGTGCGGGGAGAGCCAGTCCCCGGAGGTGAATAAATAAGTTTCGCTGTAGTGATAAGTTAGTCTTGATTGCCCTGGTCCCGGTATTCCAGGAGTTTATGCAGTTCCTGCAAAAGCTCTTCCCAGGCCCGGCTGACCCCTTCCAAGTCCTTTTCTCTGGCTGCCAGATCCAGCTCACTGGATTTTTGTGCCGCCCCGGCGAC
>PWSL01000225.1 GCA_003563255.1 Desulfonatronospira sp.
GAGCCGGCCTTTGGTCTCATCCGCCCTCCAGGACATCACGCCAGCCCGGATTTCTGCTGGGGGTTCTGCTGGTTCAACAATGTGGCCATAGCTGTAGAAAGACTTATCCGCAGAGGTGATATAAATTCAGCCTATATCCTGGATATAGACCTGCATTTCGGAGACGGCACCCAGGGCTTTTTCCTGGGCCGTGAAGATGTAACATATCAGCACATGGGAGACATGGAAGAATTGCCCCAGGAACTGAAAAGGGCTGGAGAACCTGATATTATAGCTGTTTCGGCCGGATTCGACCGCCACGTCCTGGACTGGGGAGGATACCTGAGCACGCAGGATTACCATGAAATCGGCAGGCAGGTAGGCATTTTGGCTGCAGGTAACTGCCCTGGCCGGATATTTGCTGTACTGGAAGGCGGTTACAACCACGAAGTTCTGGGAGACAACATCCTGGCGCTTCTGCAGGGCCTGGGTGAATCAACCTGAAATAAAAATAATGCAACTCAAAAAGTCAGAATGACTGTAACCCTTCCGGGGGTCCTCGGTAGTGATCGTCGGCACCCGGCCTCCCCCTGAATGGTTGCGAATGACTGATCCTGCTGAATATGGATCATTTATCGCTACAGTGACACTTTATTTAACCTGGAATGTCCCCGGTGGCCGAGGCAATAAAAAGAACACAAAGATTCGCTGCAGTGTTGACAATTAGGCGCTTAGGGATGTTCAAAATACCAATATACCGTTACTGTCAGTGACTTAACCGTTGAAAGCCTGTTACAAAGTGTGTGTGGGGACAGGCACCACGGCACTTATTTTTTTAGAGGCTGCCTTTTCATTTGTTACCCGAAACGAGTGACAAATGAAAAAAATTGTCCTGTCTTCCTTGGCGACCTTTGCCAGCCCTGTTGAATTCACGAAGTGAAGGCGGAGCCATTTAACTGGGGCGCCTTTGCGTGAGAATATGTTTTTGGTTGCGGGCATAGTCAGCTTTTAATGACCAAGGATACGCCTCTTGGCGGGATCAGATGGACTTATTGCAGTCACAACCTACCAGCAGCACCTGTAACGTCCGTAATACTTTGGATACCAGCGACCAGGCGCAGCCGATTTATATCTTACATCAGCAGGGCGAGTCCAGTACCCGCAATGCAGGCAGTAAGGGCTGACCTTGAAGGGAAGAATCCTGGGTTGAAATGTGCACGGATGGTAGCTGCGCCAACCCAATGGCACCGGCTCCAGGACTATATTGCTGCCTGTGTAACCACAATCGATTGCCCCCGGCTGACAATAACTGCGCTGGGCTGTACAGCCGAAGAGAAGCATGAGCAGCAAAATAAATAAAACATAGTAAATCCCATTTTTCATATCATCCCCCGATTATTCAGTAGAATCTGCTTAGCTCTTTGGATGTGGTACGGGGACTGGCTCTTTCGGGAACCACTTGTCCCAGAAAATGAGTCGTTTTGAGCACAAAATGATGCTTAAGTGGTTCCAGGAGTGCCTGTCCCCTGCTTTCACTTGGCAGTGGGACTGTCCCCGCTAAGAACCAACCAGATCAAAGGCAACCAGTTTTGCGAATTAAAGATTTCAGTAACGAAAAAATATTGTGGCGGGGTCTGTCCCAATTGGGATAAGAGCACTGCTTTATCTTGGGTTGCAGGCAAAGCCCGCGTTAGATATTCCATATTTATCACCACCAGTTAATTCTGACTTTTTGCAGGTGCCTCAGAAAAGTCTGTTCCGGATTTCGAAAGTTCTCAAGTTACAAGCCCGATATGCATTATTGCCCGGTCCCCCGGAATAGTCTTATCTGAGTACGGGCGTCCCATTTCTGAGGATCCGGCAACTGGTTCCTGCTTTTAAACATCTCCAGTGCCCTTTTTGAATTTCTGCCCCAGATGCCGTCAATGCGATCCAGGTACAGGCCCAGTTCAGCCAGCCGGTTCTGGATCAGCTTGGCATCTGTGCTCCTGGCGGGGTTAAGAATTATGGCCCCCTCTGATAATGGACCTTTACCGTTGATAATCCTGTCGTCCACGGTCCTTCTTTCTTCTGGAATATCTTCGGCCTGAGTCATTGCTTTCAGGTCTCCGTCAAGCCTGAACGAAAAATCATGAGAGGATATTACGCTGTTGTTTGTGGTCTTGACCAGCTTTGCCGTAACCATGACCCTTTCGCCCTGCACATGATAGGTTCCGGTGATAATTGCCTGGGCATTCCAGGAATTTTTTAGATGGTCCATATCCCTGGACAGTGCGAATTCTCCTCTGCCGGGGCTCATGCGCACCGAATGCTTTCTGAGCTTCATTTCCACCACGTTATAGCCGTGTTGGGACAACCTCGAACCAATCAGCTCTCCAAGATGTCTGCCCAGCACCGATGTACTGTTCAAATCGCTGACATCCACGAAGCTTGTGGGCATAATGGGCAGCGTCCTGCTTAAATCCCTGGTGATATTGTACTCCAGCATATCAGCGGCCTGATATGCGATGCCTGGAAGACCTTCTTTTTGATAATGAAACTGGGGCTGCCAGGCATAGACTGTATACTGGCCGGACATGATAAACAACATCAACAGCATCAAGCTGAAAATCCTTTTCATAGCTCCTCCGGATAAATCCACAAAGCATATTGCCCAGTGAGGGCTCTACCTGCACTTATTATTCAATAAAGATTTTTAAAATCAGGTAACACTACAGCGACACTTTGTGCAAATTATCGCCTCGGCCACCGGGGACAGGCACCCCCGCACTAATTTTTCTAAAGGAAGGCTGACACGTTAAAAAATTAGTGCGGGGAGAGCCAGTCCCCATGCTCAATACAAATGGCTAAACTGTTACAAAATCAGAGTCCCCTGCTTTCCAGATAAAAGCGCTCATAAGATACATCCCGTCAGTCAACAAGCCGATAATGAACCTTTGAAGGATCCCTGTAGATGGTATGCTGCTTATAATGATCCCAATCGGTATCGTTTATGTAATATATGGAAGAATCGCGCATGATATAGTTGTCGTTAAGTGTAAGAGAAGTCGTAACCATTACCTCCATGGACGGCACTTCGGGGGTGTATGCCCCGGCCTCTACATTGACCTGGGCTCCGGCAACCAGATATTCCTGGGGTCTTATAGTGGATGGGGATGCTTTACCAGGCTCCTGCCTTCTGACAAACATTCCCGGTGCAAGGGACTTGTAGACGCCTCTCTGGGTTCTTATAACCCGTCTGCTGTGCCTGACCAATTCCAGATCAAAGGATAATACCATGGCCCCTCCTTCGCTCCTGGAAACACGCATGCCTTTATGAACCATCTTGGTTAGCAGAAGATTGTAAAAGGCCTTTTCAAAAGGAGTGCTGCCCGGAGGTGCAACATAGATGGAGTACCGGCCCTTGGCAATGGCCCGCATTTCCAGGGAATCCTCAATCCTGCAGGCCACGTCTTCAGCCAGGACCTCCCAGTGCTGCATAGCCTGCATTTTTTTCTGGGTGGTCAATGAATACCCAGTGGGTACTGGCACCTGGGAGGAAACAGGCTGTGACGGCCTGGGTTGGTATGGCTGCTCATAGTAGGTGCACCCGCCGAGGAATAATATCAGCAGGGGCAGTGTAATCAGCCTGAAAATCCATGACATTTCAACCTCCGCATTCAAAAAATTGGTCCTGATAACATCAGCCCGCATAACATACAGGTAACCATTCAAGGGGTCCTCGATGATAATTACCGGCACCAGGCCTGGGGACTGTCCCTGGCTATGAATTGATTGTGCTGGTTCACAAAGTTCCGCGTCTGCAACTTTTGTATTTGTGCTGGCGATGTGTTGCCGGGACTGCCCCCAGGCCGGTATCGGCACACACTGAATGGTTACAGATACAGAATATCTTTCGGATAAAATGCAGGAAAGTTTAGTGCCTTTCTGAGAAGATGCAACTGTAAAAAGTCAGATATTAACACTACAGCGAAACTTATGGCTGACCTCCGGGGACTGGCTCTCCCAGCACGTATCTGTTTAGCGCTTTAGATGTGGCATGGGGACTGGCTCTCCCCGCACTTATTTTTAAAATGCCGTCAATCATCCTTCAGAAAAATAAGTGCGGGGGTGCCTGTTCCCTGCTTTCCTGAAAAGCGCTAAAAAGATACCCCGGAGATATTCCGGCACTGATTTATGGTGAACATCTCTTTCCGGTGGGTTGAAAAATAAATGCGGAAATATCCCAATTTTGTCAACAGCAACTCTCTATCCTGGGGTGCAGGCACAGCCCGCCTTTGGGGAAGCATGCCCGATAAGATGTGACTGCTAAAAGTCATTTTTGCAGTCACAGACGTCGGATATCAGAGGTCAGAGGTCAGAGGTCAGAGGTCAGAGGTCAGATATCAGAGGTCGGATATCAGAGGTCGGAGGTCAGGGGTCAGATAGCAGAGGTCAGAGGTCGGAGGTCAGTAAAATCAAAGAGTTATGTAGATTGTTGGTAACTTCTCAATAACTCCGGGCAGTATGCCTGGATACCGGCTTCCGCCGGTATGACATCACAATGCAACGACCTGTTTTCATTCGTCATTCCGGCGAAAGCCGGAATCCAGGTATTTTCTTAGTGTAAGATCGCCCAGAATTATTGAGAAGTTA
>PWSL01000365.1 GCA_003563255.1 Desulfonatronospira sp.
GACTGGCTCTTCCGGGACCCACTTGTCCCAGAAATCGAGTCATTTTGAGCACAAAATGATGCTCAAGTGGGTCCCGGAGTGCCTGTCCCCTGCTTTCCTTAAAAGCGCTAAACAGATACTTCGCTGTAGTGTTATATTTCTGAAAAAATATATACTTAAATACTGTTTTGTCCAGTTTTTTATTTCTTCCTTTTTTTGCGCTTGACTTTTTTACGTCTGGTTTTTGTCCTTCCGGGAACGGGCATGCCCTGAGAATTTATATCCAGCTGGGGCTGACCGTCCTTGCCGATCATTTTTTTCATCATCTTCTGCATCTGGTCAAAATTGCTTAAAAGCTGGTTCACATCCTGGACAGTAGTTCCACTGCCCCGGGCCACCCTCTGCTTGCGGGAGGCGTTGAAAAGCTTGGGGTTGCTACGCTCTTTGGGGGTCATGGAGTTTATAATCGCGTCCATCTTGGCCATCTCTTTTTCAGGCATCTGGACATCCTTTAGCTTGTCCCGCATCTTGCCCATGCCAGGTATCATCTTGAGCAGCCCTTCAATGGAACCCATTTTTTTCAGACGGCCCATCTGTTTGCGGAAATCATCCAGGTCAAATTTGGATTTCTGGAATTTCTCCTGCATGGCCCTGGCTTCATCCTGGTCCATGTCTTCCTGGGCCTTTTCGATAAGGGTCAGGACATCTCCCATGCCAAGGATACGGGAAGCAACCCGGTCTGGGTGAAACGCTTCCAGGTCGGTTAGCTTTTCTCCGGTGCCTACAAATTTGATGGGCTTCTGGGTAATGGACTTTATTGAAAGGGCCGCCCCGCCCCTGGCATCTCCTTCCATCTTGGTTAGAATCACCCCGGTGATGTCCAGGAGGTCATTGAAGCGCTGAGCTACGGTAACCGCGTCCTGACCGGTCATAGCGTCCGCCACGAAAAGTATCTCGTGCGGCGAGCACTTTTCCTTGATGGAGACCAGTTCCTGCATGAGAACTACGTCTATGTGCAAACGCCCTGCAGTGTCTATTATGACGGCTGTATGTACTTTCTGTCTGGCCTCTTCCAGAGCCCGGACACAAATATCGACAGGGTTGTCACTGGAAGTTGACGGATAGGCCGGCAGATTAAGGTCTTGGGCCAATTTATGCAGTTGGTCAATGGCGGCAGGCCGGTATACGTCAGCCGGTACAAGGTAAGGCGAATACTTCAGGCCCTGCAGGTACAGGGCCAGCTTGCCCGCGGAAGTGGTCTTGCCCGAACCCTGCAGCCCCACCATCATGATGACCACCGGGGGTTTGGCCTTGAGATCCAGACCCTGTTGCTCGCCGCCCAGGAGTTCTTCAAGCTCCTCCTTGACAATCTTAACCACCTGCTGGCCGGGAGTCAGGCTCTTGACCACGTCCTGGCCCAGGGCACGATCCTTGACACGCTGGGTAAACTCCTTGACCACCTTGTAGTTGACGTCTGCTTCCAGCAGGGCCAGACGCACTTCCCGCATGCCGGCCTGGATATTCTGCTCATCCAGCCGGCCATGGCCCTTGAGCTTTTTAAAGACGGTATTTAACCGCTCTGATAGACTGTCAAACATTTATATTGCATTACCCTTGGATATAGACAGAAAAACACTACTTATTAGCCTGGAACAAGGCACAAGTCAAGCAGCGCCGATCAGGCCACCTGCGGGGAAAGACTGTCAATCCCTGAATGACGGAACTTTTCCATCCTGACATATATCATAACCTGTCCAGGCTGTTTCGACCTTGTCGTTTTTTTGTAAGCATTCAGGGGGTGCCGGAACCGGCAACCGCCCGCACAAGTCCAGGCTCTGCCCTGCGGATGACTTCCTCAGAGACACAGAAAGAAAAGCGGACAAACCCGGGGTATCCGAACCCTGACCCGGGTACGGCCAGAATATTTTCCTCAAAGAGTTCCCGGACGAATTTCTGGTCATCCCCCCCGGGTGCCTTTGGAAAAAAGTAAAAGCCGCCTCTGGGCAGGGAGAACTCCAGCCCCGCCTTGTCCATGATTTCAGCCATGGCCCTCCTTCTGGAGGCATAAATTTCAGTGTCCACCGTGACGTGCAGGGCCTTTTGCAGAAGAATCTGCCCGATGACCGGAGCGTTTACAAAGCCCAGGATGCGGTTGGTGAGATTCAGGCCCTGCAACAACTCATCTCCACCGGGCATTTCCGGGTGCACCGCCAGGTAACCCACCCTCTCACCGGCCATGGACAGGCTTTTGGAATAGGAACTGACCACCAGGCTGTAGGGATAAAGAGCCATAACCGGTGGAACCACAGTATCGTCATAGGTCAGAAAACGGTAGGGTTCATCAGATATGAGCATTATGGGATGACCATATTCGCTGCTTTTTTCCTGGATGATATCCACCAGCTCCTGTAGTTCTTCTATTGAGTACACCTGTCCACTGGGATTATTGGGTGAATTGATCAGAATCACCCTGGTATCTGGAGTAATGGCACTGCGCATGGCCTGCAGATCCATTTCAAAACTGACAGGTTTGGACGGCACCGGAACGAAGGTTCCCTGGAAATTCTGAGTATAAAAAGAATATTCTACAAAAAATGGGGCCGGGCAGACCACCTCATCCCCAGGGCGCAAAACCGCCCTGAAAAAAACATTGATGCCGCCAGCTGCCCCGCAGGTAACCACAATATTTTCATCAGCCAACTTTACCTGCTGCTCCTTGGAAACCACCCCGGCCAGAGCCTTGCGTACCCCGGGGAGACCGGCATTGGGCATGTATCCCAGGGCATAGGGCCTGTCTGCGTTGCGTCCAAGCTCTTCGAGTGCCTGCCCCACTTCCGGAGGAGGGGGAAGATCCGGATTTCCCAGACTGAAATCAAACACGTTTTCAGGTCCATATTTCTGCTTCAGCTCACTGCCGGCCTCAAACATTCTCCTTATCCAGGAGGCCTTTTCCAGGTAATCCGCCACCTGGGGATTCAAAACGGACATAAATTCTCCTTTGATGGCTGTTATGTAATAATCAGGCCCTGCTTTTTGTATTCGCTGAGTTTATTACGCAGCGTACGCACGGAAATCCCCAGCAGGTCCGAGGCCTGGGTCCGGTTTCCACCGGTTTTTTTCAAGCTTTTTATTATCATGCGCTTTTCCATTTCATAAATGGGGTAAATTTCGTCGTCATCTCTAAAAGAACCATCTGACTTTACTTCGGGCTGGAAATAACCTGAGACATCTTCTCCAGAGCTTTTTTCTGGTTCTTCCAGAATATTTTGCAGATCTTCGTCCTCCAGAAGAAAATGTCTGGTGCGTATTATCCCTGCTGAGCCCGCCAGAAGCACCGCCCTTTCCATCAGGTTCTGCAGTTCCCGGACATTGCCCGGCCAGTCATATTCCCATAGCCATCTGGCAGCCTCCTGATCCGGCTCCATGGGGGGCAGCCCGTACTGGGTGCTGAAATCGCGAATAAAATGATTTGCAAGAAGCAGAATATCGTCTCTTCTTTCCCGAAGGGGGGGCAGTCTCAAGGGGATGACGTTGAGGCGGTAAAACAGGTCCTGGCGAAAGTCTCCCTTGCGGGCACACTCCTCGATATTGCGGTTGGTGGTGGCCAGGACCCGCACATCCACCGGGACCGTATCAGTGCCTCCCACCCTGTCAATTTCGCTTTCCTGCAGCACCCTCAGAAGCTTGGCTTGCAGGGCCGGATCCATTTCTGATATTTCGTCCAGCAGAATGGTGCCCTGGTGGGCCATTTCGAATTTGCCCACTTTCCTGCTGATGGCGCCGGTAAAAGCCCCTTTTTCGTGACCGAAAAGTTCGCTTTCAAGCAGGTGTTCCGGCAGCGCTGCGCAGTTGACTGCTATAAAGGGCCCGTCACAACGCGGACTATTGTTGTGCAGGAACCTGGCAAACATCTCCTTGCCTGTACCGGATTCACCGCTTATAAAAACTGAGGCCCTGGAGGACGCAACCTGCCTGGCCAGAGCCAGAACCTTCTGCATTGCTGGATGCGAACCGATTATGTAGTGACCCCTGGGCTTTGAGACGTTTATCCTGGTCTGGCATCGCTTCTGTGCGGATCCTGGCAGGATCGTCTTGACCTTTTCCCATTCCAGGGGAGCAAGCCAGTAATCCCCGGCACCGGCTTCCAGCAACTGCTGGGCCTCCTGGGCAGTGCCCTGCTCTGCAATGACTATTATCCTGCGCTGCTGCTCCTCGCTGTCCAGGGCATCCAGGAGATCCTGGACCCTGTAAGCCTGCCTTGAGACCTGGGAAAATACCAGGGCCGGGCTTTTATGCCTGATAATTTTCAGGGCCCCATCCAGGCTTTCGCTCATGAGCAGCTCGTACCCCTCGTCCCTCAGCCTGGACAAAACCGGGCTTATGAGTTCGGATCTGGCAATAAAAAGAATGCGTTTTGAAGACATGTCGGAGGCAATATACAGGCATTGCTTTAATTTTTCAATGTATATCTATGCTCCTGAACCAATAAAATTCATTAAATTTGAGTACGTTGCTGACTCCCGGTAAACTGACTTGGTAACATTTCAGCCCTGTTTTACAGGTACAGGGTTTGAGGTTTTTTATGCAAAGAAAAGAGATTGCCTGTGTGCTGCATGATCTTGTTGAAGGCCGCGCCACTGTGGATGAGACCCTGGAACTTATCGGCCTGGAGCCCTACCTGGAGACCGGGCAGGGGCTGAACCTGGATCTGCGTCGAGGCATCAGGACCGGAATCCCGGAAGTGATATTCGGGGCCGGCAAAAGCATGGCCCAACTCTTCAGCGCAGTAAAGCACCTGGCCCGAACACAGGGCAAAGCTCTGGTGACCCGCCTGGACACCGGGGCTGGGCAGGAGCTGGCACAGAAAGTTCCAGAGGGGCAATTCTTCCAGGCCCCCGGACTCTTTGTGCTCAATCATGACATGGACCTGGATAATCCCTGGAACGGAAAAGCCAGGGCCATGATAATATCCGCCGGAGGAGCGGATTTGCCCGTGGCCCTGGAGGCCTACGCCTGCCTGGATTTTTTCGGGCATACCCCCGGGCTGGTATCAGACGTTGGAGTAGCTGGCCTGCACAGGCTCTTTCCACACCTGCCCAAGATCTCCAGGGCAGAGATCCTGATTATCATAGCCGGCATGGAAGGTGCCCTGCCCTCTGTGCTGGCGGGGCTGTGTCCGGTACCCATTGTGGCCGTACCCACATCCGTTGGCTACGGCACCAGCCTGGGAGGCATAACCCCGCTGCTGGCCATGCTTACCTCATGTGCACCGGGCATATCTGTGGTCAATATAGACAACGGCTTCGGGGCGGCGTGCTTTGCCTGCAAAATCCTGGATAACCAGGATAGAAAAAGTAAATTAAGCGCTTAGCACATATTTCGAAACAACATGTTGTTTCATTTTCAAAGAAAGCCAGGAGGTTTTGCCCACGGAACACACGGAAGGGCACGGAAGTTTTTAAAGCGTTGCGAAGCAACGAATATTCCGTGAAATTCCGTGTATTCCGTGGGCCGTCTCTTTTGCCCCGAAGGGGCCTCTTTTTCCGCGCAGGGTCGCGGAAAAAGCCTAGGCGCTTAGCACATATTTCGAAACAACAATCTTGTTTCATTTTCAACCGAACCAGGCTTCGAATTCCTTCCACCTGTCCAGTCTGGAGGCAATGAAGTCCACAATCACCTGATGCTCGGCTTTACCGTTTCCCTGGATCTGCATGGCCGGTCCGAAATCCATGCGGATGGGCCTGTTGGGCCTGATTTTTCCAAAATCCTTGACAATACCGCCTTGCTCCCAGGCATCGGTCTTAAGGGCCAGGGGTACCACTGGAACCGCGGCCTTGCGGGCCAGCTTGACTCCCATGGAATTAAAGCGCTTTTTATCCAGGTCCCTGGATCTCTCTGCCTGGGGAAAAACCACCACCGAGATCCCGCGCTGCAGTCTGTCCAGGCCCTCCTCCATAACAACCTTAAAGTCATCCCTGGGGTTTACGCGCTTTACCACCACCGGGTCCCGGGAAATCATTATATGCTTGAATACCGGGTAGCGGACCAAACCCTCCTTGACCACAAAGGTCACTTGCCTGTGCGGACAAATAACCGCTCCCAGGGCAAAAGTCTCCAGGGTGCTCATGTGGTTTCCCACAAACACACAGGGCTCATCCAGGTCAATGAAATTTTTCTTGCCCCGGATAATAAACCTGCAGCCCACCCTTTCCAGATGCCGCAAAATGTCCACGCTTCTCAAGATCCAGTCATGATCCGTAAACCCCTTCCACCTGGCCTTGGTCCAGGACCGGAAAACGGTGCAAAGCATTCGAGGGTAAAAATAGACATTGGGGGTTCTGGAAAAGATCCAGGATGCCCCGACTGGATTGCTTACATAGCTGTCCCGGTTTTCTGTAACACTCATGGTATTCATTCTCTCTCTCCAGCATCGCCCTCCAGGCTCGCGTTCTGATCCTGGAACTGCATTTCATATAATTTCTTGTATAAAGAGCACTTGTACAGTAACTTTTCATGACTGCCCTGGGACAATATACGTCCCTGATCCAGGACCACTATGCTGTCCGCGGACAAAATCGTAGAAAGCCTGTGGGCGATCACAATACTGGTGCGTTTTTGCATGAGGTTTTCCAGGGCCTGCTGCACAATGCGCTCGGACTCGGTGTCCAGAGCTGATGTGGCCTCGTCCAGAATAAGCAGGGCCGGGTCCTTCAATATGGCCCGGGCAATAGTGATGCGCTGTTTCTGCCCCCCGGAAAGCCTGACCCCGCGCTCGCCAAGGACTGTGTCGTAACCATCGCTTAGCTCCATAATAAAATCATGGGCGAAAGCGGCCCTGGCCGCGGCCTCCACCTGCAACTGGTCCGCGTAATCCAGGCCGTAGGCGATATTGTCTCGAACCGTTGTGTTGAACAAAAAATTGTCCTGGGACACAATCCCCATGAACCGGCGCAGACTATGCAAAGTGTATTCCCCCGTGGGCAGGCCGTTGATATACACTTCCCCCTGGTGCTGGACGTAGAACCTGGGCAGGATATTGATCAGTGTTGTCTTGCCGGCCCCGCTGGGTCCGACAATAGCAATCTTCTGTCCCCGCTCGATACTCAGGTTTACATTCTCTAAAGCAGGCTTGCCGCTGCCGGGGTAATAAAAAGTTACCTTCTTCATCTCCAGACTCTGGAAGGGAGGCTTCAGCTGCACATTTCCTCCACGCTCTTCTGTGATTTCATCGGAATCCAGGACCTGAAAAACCCGCTCGGCTCCGGCCAGGGCCTGCTGGATATGCAGATTGGTCTTGTTCAACTTCTTGATGGGCTTGTAGAGCATGAACAAAGCGGTGAGAAAGGAAAAAAAGGTTCCCGGGGTGGTGTCTCCGGCAATAACCTTGCTTCCTCCGTACCAGATGATCAGCCCCATACCAACGGCTCCCAGGACTTCCATGACCGGTGTGGCCAGAGAATTGTACTTGAGCTGTTTCAGAGAGTTGTCTGTCAATCTCTTATTTTCATGTGCAAAGCTCTGACTTTCCCGCGTTTCTGCGGCAAAGGCCTTGATGACCTTGATCCCGCTCAGAGTCTCCTGGAGAAAGCCGGTAATATGGGACAGCCTGAGCTGCTTTTTCCGCCCCAGCTTGCGTATCTTATTGCTGAAATGAATAAACGGATATACGGCCAGGGGATAGATGACCAGGGAGATTAGGGCCAGTTGGGCATCCTGGTAAAACACCACCACCAGAAGGCCCAGCATGGTCAGAAAGTCCTTGATGAGATCAATGAAATGGGGCAGGCTGGATTTCAGCAGGTTGACATCGTTGACGATCCTGGACATGAGCATGCCCACCCTGTTGTGGTCAAAAAAATTCACCGGCAGAGCGGTAAACTTGCAGTACATCTCGTTGCGCAAAGTCTGCAGCACCTTAATGCCGCAGGAGTGCATGAGGTACCGCTGAAGAAACTGGAAAATGCTCATGCACACAACTGCCAGAAAAAGCAGAAAGGGGATGACCCTCAGTGCCCGCTCGTCCTGGGCGATGAAAATATCGTCCAGAGCCGGCTTGACCAGGAATGCCGCGGCGGCGGTACTGCCGGCGACAATCCCCAGGGAGATCAGGGAAATAAAAATATATAACCTGTAAGGCCGGAAATAACCCAGACATCGCTTGATAAGCGGCCATGAATCCCCCCTGGGTTTATTATATTTTACTTTGTCTTTTTTGCTTTCATCTTCCATTTAATTTTTTCCGGCTGGCTGTTTATATCTACAGCGACACTTTATTTAAGCTGGATGGAGACCGGCTCCCCGAAATTATAATAATCCATAAGTCTTCCGTAACCATTCAGGGGGTCCTCGGTGATGACTGATGGCACAAGGCCTGGGGACTGTCCCCCGCTAAGTAATAATTATGCAGCTTAACAAAATTTCGCGTCTGTACTTTTTGTATTTAATTGACCACATGTCAAGGGCCTTGCCCATTTTAATAATCTTGCCTATAAGCCTGTGGAACGAAGCGCGCTGTCCTGCGCTGAAAAAGAGGCCCTTTCGGGGCAAAAGAGTCTGCCTACGGAATACACGGAATTTGCGTTGCTCAGGAACGCTGTAAAAAACTTCCGTGTCCTTCCGTGTCCTTCCGTGTGTTCCGTGGGTAAAACCTCCTGGCTTACTTTGAGAATGAAACAACATGTTGTTCCGAAATTTGTGCTAAGCGCATAAGAACCACGTAACCATTCAGGGGGTCATCGGTATTGGTCGCTGGCACCAGGTCTGGGGACTGTCCCCGCTAAGTACTATCTATGAAGGTTCACACAACTTAGCGTTTGTCATATTAAATTTGTGCATGAAAGGTGTCGCGGGGACTGTCCCCAGTCACGCCAGAGGCGTGATTCCGGCACCCCCCTGAATGGTTATAGAACCACGAACTTTACACTCTCAAGGCAGGGATGAAAAGTATCACAAAACGTCTCAAAAAAGCTGCTAAACGCACAAGCTATCCCATTACAGCCTGGCTGTTCGTGCTTATGGGACATTTGCTCAGAAAAATGTCCAGGGAGCAAACCCTGAAACTCGGCAGACTGCTTGGATACCTGGCCTGTGACGGGTTAAGAATCAGACGCAACCTGGTGATAAACAACCTGAAACAGGCCTTCCCGGAAAAAACAGAAACAGAGATCCAGCAAGTAGCTCGACAGACTTATGTCAACCAGGCCGTAAATGTGCTTGAACTTCTGCGTATTCCTCTGATCCGGGATGAACAGGATGCCCGGGAATTGCTCGACATTCATGCTGATGAGGTCGTATCCAATACCCTGGCTCAAAACCGCGGAGCAGTGGTGGTCTCGGCCCATTTGAGCAGCTGGGAGACTATAGGTGTGTGTGCCGGGCTTCTCATGAGGCCTTTTCACCTTATCGTTAAGCCTTTAAAAAACAAGAGGCTGGACAAGACCCTCAATCACTTGCGCACACTACACGGAAACAGGACCATCCTTAAGGAGAGAGCGCTTCGGGAAGGCCTTAAAGCCTTGAAATCAGGAGGCGTTTTGGTTATCCTTGGAGACCAGGCCAAACGTAAGACCGGAGTTAGTATAAATTTTTTAGGCCGTCAGGCCAGTGTGTCCCTGGGTCCGGCCTTTCTGGCTCTTAAGGCCGGAGTTCCTCTATTCGTGGAAAAATGTCGAATGCTGGAGAACGGTAAGTACCTTCTGGAAATCAAAGAAATCCAGACCAGCGATCTGGCCTGTACCAGGGAAGACATCCGGACCCTGACCATTCGCTATACAAGAGCACTGGAAAATTTCATCAGCACATATCCCCAGGAATGGCTCTGGCTGCATGACCGCTGGAAGCCAGCAAAGCTTTCCAGAAGGGAATCTTACAAAGTGGACTCACTGAAGGACTCTTAGACATGAACTTTCCTGTAAAGTGGATCCGCAACATATATACCTTGTGCAGTCCTTTCTATATCATGGACCCGGCACAGAGATGGCGTTCATATTCTGTTCACACCAACCACCGCATCGGTATCAATCATGAATACAGGTTTGTTTTTGTCCGCATTCCCAAAAATGCCAGCACTGTAATCAGCCTGTCACTGCATCATAACATTACTGGTGAGAAAATCGACAGCGCCTCGGAGGCCAAGAAAATCGCCTTCAAGACCCCGACTTCGCTGGGCTTCGGCCGGGCCAGGGAAGTCTTGGCCGGCTATTATAAATTTTGCTTTGTCCGCAACCCTTTTACCCGGATTCTTTCTGCCTATCTGCAGAAGATCTCCCGTGGTCAGGGAGGGAGAAAGGCAAAATATAAAAAAATGATCTGTAAACGTCTGGGAGTGAATACTGATAATGAAATTTATTTTACCGATTTCATCCGTTACCTGGAACAGGGTGGACTAATGGACGATCCCCACTGGATCCCGCAGTCCTGCTACATCGACATGATCGGTTTCAACCAGCTGGATTTCGCGGGCAAGGTCGAAAACCTTGTCCCCGATCTCAAGAATCTTTATGAGCGGATTTTCGGTGCTGACAACTTTATTTTGCCTGATTTCAAGAAAAAGGTAACAGGAGCCAAAGATCTGTTGCAAGAATACTACCGCCCGGAAGAACGGCAAGCAATAAAGCGTCTATATTCTCAGGACTTCGAAATATTCGAGTCTATACAATATAGGCCTTGAGTATGGCGTATCAGTTCAGCCCTTTTATAAACAGATACATCAACACAGGCATGACAGAGTGATAATCAAACAAAATGAATAACAATGTGTTAGTTCAACGCAGATTTAATGACCTTTATCTCTCATACATAGACGATGCAGCAGTCAATTTTATCAATTCCGGCCAGACCCCCAGTGAATGGTTTGAGCGGGCGGTTGTAAAGCTCAAGGCCAGCTGTACTCGTGATGCAGGGCTTGTAGTCGGGACGGAAAATAGAACTCTTTTTGTCAAAAGGTTCAAACTCAACAGGTGGCAGAGACTGTTCAGGCCATTGGTCAAAGACCGGGCGCTTCAAGCATTCAATCTTTCCATGGAGTTGATCCGGTCAGGGATCTCAGTACCCCGGCCATTCGCAGCAGTGAGGGATTTCAACGGCAGGCCCAAAGCAACTTACTTTATCAGTGAGGCCCTGCTTCATACGCAAACATTGCAGTCGATTATAAAAAACACCGATAATCCTGATAGTAAACTGGACCTAATAAAATATCTGGCCGGTGAAATCGCCAGACTTCACAGGGCTGGTTTTTTTCACGGCGACATGAAGTGGAAAAACATAATGCTGAACCCCGATAGGCTCGATAGAATCTATTTTGTGGATCTGGATTCATCGGGATCGCTTAAATCTTCCCGGGATTCACGTTATGCAAGGGATCTGGCCAGATTTTGCGTGGACATTTTCGAAATCCTGGATACCGAGGACCTGATACATGATTTTCTCGAGGCCTATGTTCTCAATACTTCCCGCACGCTTGAGGAGGTGATCACACATATCCAGCCCTATCATCGCAAAAGGGCGGCCAAGCACAAGCACAGGTACGGCATAGCCGTACCACCGATCACACTGAAAACATGAATATTCTTTTTGTATGTACATCAAAAATCTGGGGCGGCAACGAAAAATGGTGCTCGCTGGCAGCTCATGAACTGGCAAAAGCTCATCAGGTTTTTGTCGTCTATCGCAGCAAAAATGTTGGAGACAGGTTCTCTGTCAGCAAAAAACAATTCTTTTTTGCCGGCAGAGTGGATCCTTTTGGTCTGTATAGATTAGCTAAATATATCCGTGAGAACGAAATAGATATTGTGGTGTCCACCCACAGAAAATTTTACATGATGGGCGCTCTGGCAGCACGCTTAGCCGGAAGCAGCTACTTCCTCAGATGCGGAATAGTATGGGAAATCCCTGATTCAGGCATCTACAGATATTTTTTTCAAAATTATGTTCACGGAATCATAGTCAACGCCCGACCCATAAGAGAAAAATTGCTGCAATCCGGCTTTATTGACCCGGAGAAGATTCACTTGATCTATAACGGTCTGGACACAGAAAAGCTTGAAAACTCATGCCTGGAAGTCCGGGAAAAGCCATATCCTTTTACTGTTGTATCCAGCGGCCAGCTAATATCCCGGAAGGGGTTCGACTTCCTGATTAAGGCCTTTGCCAGCTTTATTATAGACCACCCTGGAGTGAATGCGGGGCTTGTCATCATGGGGGAGGGTAAACTGGAAAGACAGTTGAAGCAGTTAACTGCTGAATTAGGCATTCAGGACCAGGTTTTTTTTACTGGTTTTCTTGATGATCCTTACCCGTTGCTGTGCACAGCGGATCTGTTTGTTTCGGCTTCAGACAATGAGGGAATATCCAATGCCCTGCTTGAAGCCATGTATCTCAAAATTCCGGTGATCACCACCCCGGCTGGCGGAGCAGGGGATATTATCGATCATGGAAACAACGGATTCCTGGTCGATCATGGCCATAAAAAAAAACTGGTCGATCTTCTCAGGCTGGCATGCCTGGAGCAAAAAAATATTTTGCCGGAAATTGCCCTGGCTGGACAACAGGCGGTGCTGGACCGGTTTTCCGCTTCTGACATGGCCCTGGCAATGGAAAAGATCTTTGACTCGCGGCATGAAAGGGGCTAAAACAGGCCATGTCAAATCTCTTCCAAGAGATAACCTCAAAATATGCGACTGCAAAAACACATTTTTTTAGTAATCGTATGTCCACTGCATTATGTACCCGCAACGCAGCTGAAATACTGTATTTTCCCCTGCGTTTCATTCAGCTGCTTCATGCCCTGCTGATCAAAATTTTCCCCCGGTCCTCCACTCTCAAAAGGACAGACAACATCTACGTGGAGACTCTGGGACTGGCCGGACTGTTTTTGTTTCTGTTCAACATCAATCTGGTCTGGGATCTGCACCGCAACGGCGAAACAATGCTTATCATCGCCTTTTTCCTGGCCATACGGCATTGGTGGGGGGTGCTTGTACGCCAGCCTCTTTTCTGGCTCATGATCGCTTTTGCCGTTTCCCTGATGATTTCCACCCATGTGGGTAATGTTAATTTCCCCCAGCACACCCACATCAATGAGGCCAAAAGTATGGCCAGGTTCTGCCTGTATGTCGGACTTGCCTGGTGGATAGGAACCAACTACACCTCTATCCGCAACGCGTTTTTAATTTTATGTTTGGGGTTTGCGCTGTCAAGCCTGCCTTGGATGCTGGACAGAGAAACAATCTCTTTAATGTTTGACGGCATGAGGCCCCACATAGATCATCTGGGAATGGGAACAGCAAGATATGGAACCTGGATTGGTTTTCTACTGACTGGATCGGTTCTTCTGGGCAAAAGTTTTCTGCCTGATCCTTTGTGGACTTCCAGATATTATTTCACCGGCTATGCTGTCTTTGTTATAATAACAGCTATCTTTGCTATTGGTGTTTTCGTCATAGCCTCAAGAACCATGTGGATAGCAGTTGCTTTGGCCATCCCTCTGGGCATCATAGCTTTAATCCTGATTTCCGGAGATCATAGAAAGTTGATCTTGAAAAATCTAGCCATTCCAACCGTGATATTAATCTTAATTTGCATCTTCACAGCCAGCCAATTTGACCGGATAGAAGAACGTTTTTCCATCGAAAGCAAAAATCTGTCCCATCTAGTTGCTGGAGAATTCCATCTGGTTGACAGTTTTTTTGAAGACCGGGGCGAAGAGTCTGCCTTAGGAGTCCGGATCCAGATGTACATGTGGTCTCTGGAAAACAAAGCCTTTGCCACCCCATTCGGATGGGGCCAGAGATCATTAAGAGCTATCAATAACCACCATGAGCTGAGAGACAAATATGATTGGCATTTCGATCAAAGCCACTTCCACAATGATTTTTTTATGCTTTCTTTCCAACTGGGTTTATTTGGCATTTCTGTTTTGTCTCTAATACTTTTTTTTCTCATCAAAGGGGTGGTAACTGGATATCGAAAAAGAGATATTCCAGAGCACTTGTTTATATTTTGTCTCATGACCTCGCTTTATGTGCTGCTCATAGGGTTGACAAACTCCAATTTTATGACCCACGCTTTTTTACCAGTCTGGGCAGGGTTATTGTTTTCATGCGGATTAAGATCATGCACCAATACAGGATATTGATGCATCTGTTTAGCACTTTGCATGTGCCAAGGGGACTGGCTCTCCCCGAACTAATTTTTAAAATTCCGTCAAACATCCTTTAGAAAAATAAATGCGGGAGTGCCTGTCCCCCGCTTTCCTTAAAAGCGCTAAATAGATACATATTGATTATATTACAACCAATATTATGAATCATGATAATATGACACAAAATGGCCTTATCTACGTAGCTTTTGGCTATGAGTATTTATTAATGGCAGCATATTCTGCATATACTGCAAAAAAACATAATCCAGATATCAGTTGCACCGTCGTTACTAATTTAAAAATTTCACACAAGGAACGTCTGAATACATACTTTGACCATATACATGAAGAAAATCTTGAAAATAAATTCAACAGACACATCAAAACAAGCATTATTGAATATGCTCCTTTTATCAAAGGTGCATATCTGGACTGCGACACAGAAGTCCGGGGGGATTTAAGTCCCATCTTATCATGCCTTGAGCGCTTTGATGTTGTCCTCAAGCTGAACCCGCATCCTTCGGTGAAAGACTACAGAATTTCTCAAGATATTCATGGCAGCGAGTTTCCCATGTGGAACGGAGGGGTAGTTTTCTTCCGCAATAACAAGTCGGCCCAAAGATTACTTGCAGACTGGAAAAAATACTTTCTGGAAATGGGTAAAAAAAGCGATCAACCTGCATTGGCCCGGGCAATTTTCGAGAATCCAGACATCAGGGTATTGTCCGTCAACTATGTCTGGAATACATTTCCTACTGATCTGGCACTAAAAAAAAGAGGGCAAAGCAGTAAATGCAGAATCTGGCATTACCGTAATCCTCAAGATTTTCCTGAGGTGGCTAAAAATATTTATGAACATCATTCTCATATCTCTTCTGCCATTCAACGACATCACGGTCTGGACCAGGAAATTGAACGGATAGAGCGAAGATACAGCATGCTTGCGTCACCATATTACCAGTCTGAATTGCTTCGTCCATTTTATCTCAAGTTTTTGAAGATACTATCCAAGTTAAGACTGACAGAAATGCCTTCCTTATCCAGGGCAAAGCATACAACAGGACAGAAATTTAAAAGGTTGGAATAAATTTTTGGTAACAGTTTAGCCATTTACATGTAGCATGGGGACTGGCTCTCACCGCACTTATTTTTAAAACCTGTCACGCATCCTTCAGAAAAATTAGTGCGGGGGTGCCTGTCCCCTGCTTTCCTTAAAAAGGGCTAAACTGTTACCATAACAGACAAATCGTGCACTCAACCAATATATTAGGTAGCAAAGAAAATGGGCCTTTTTAAAAAAAAGATAATAAATCACATTAGAAATAAAATACCAAGACTTGCAGAACACTTTGGATATGTTACTGTAAGTCCAATTTGCCTAAAAAATGATAAAGACAATAAAGCCTATCCGAGTCACATTGTGCCTGCACAGGAATACAAAGACTTTGTTAAAGTATACAAAACCCAGAAACAGTACAGGTCAAAGCCAGACTTTGTCAGGATTTTCTTTTTACATGAAAGATCTAAATATATTATTGAAAACAATATTCAAGGAGATTTTGCTGAACTTGGCGTGTACAGAGGTCATACAGCCAAGGTCTTACTGGATTCCTGCGGTTCAAGAACACTCAGGCTTTTTGATACTTTCCAGGGACACCCTGACAACGCCTGTGCAGACCAGGATGGAGAGCTGTATGTTGACCACATAAAACAAAAAACTCTTTCTGATACATCAGAGGCTGAAGTAAAAAATCTTCTTGGCCATGCAAATAATCTGGTCATCCACAAGGGCTTTTTTCCTGAGTCAGCAGCTGACTGTAACAACCTGCAGTTTGCATTTGTGCATCTTGATGCCGATCAGTATGAAAGTACGCTGGAAGGCTTTCGTTTTTTTTATCCACGGCTGTCACCCGGCGGGGTAATCATTTGTCATGATTACGGACGATATCAGGGAGTGCGCAAGGCTGTAAATGAATTTCGCAAGCTTTCATATGAGCATCCAATACTTATTCCCGACAGCACAGGGTCTATAATGTTTGTCAAATCATTTTAATGTCTTGAGAGTGAAGAGTTAAAGGTAAAAGGTAAAAAGTAAAGATAAAGAAATCAAGGAGTTAAATTAACCAAGACTTCGGACATTTTGAATCCTGGTATTTGTCTGTAAACAAAAACCTTGCCAGAGTATCTGTTTAGCGCTTTGCATGTAGCACGGGGACTGGCTCTTCCGGGACCCGCTTGTCCCAAAAAATGAGTCGATTTGAGCACAAAATGATGCTCAAGTGGGTCCCGGAGTGCCTGTCCC
>PWSL01000071.1 GCA_003563255.1 Desulfonatronospira sp.
CCTTAGAGTCTTTAAGCAGTAGAAATGCTGATGACCTGGCCAGGATGTCCCTGGGCACGTCATCGATTATTTCCAGGGTTTTCTGTTTGAGTTTCTGGTCCATGAATTCCTGCAGAACTTGTGTACAGAAGACCATGGGGCAGAATGCACGGGTTCCAGGCAGGTTGTTGCGCACACGGTGCCGGGGTGAGCCCTTTCCCTGCATAGCAAACTGCATGTTTGGATCCACTACTGAAACATAACGGCCGGTCCGGGCGTCCGGAAGATTCAGCTCTTCACTCAAGAGCCATTCGTAAAGAAACCAGCAACGCCTGGCATATGAGCCGGTGGGGCTGGATTTAACCATTGCTTCTATGGGTTTGGGACCTGTTGCCTGAAACAGCCGTTTGAGGACGGCCAAATCCAGGCCCTCGTACTTGATGGCAAACTTGAGATGGCTTTGTATATCGGGAGATGGGGTGTGGCGTGGAGTAAGTATATGCCAGCCCTGCTCCTGAATGGTTCTGTGTCTGTCTCCGATGGCAAAAAGGGTCCGGGGTAAAGGGACCCTGAGATCAAAATAATCGATTAAAGCACTGTAACCTGCCGGAATTGCCTTTACCGGAAGCCGCCTGTCCCGAAAAAAGGTCGCAGGGCCTGAAAATTGATTCCTTGCCATGAAAAAAAATTCCTTTATAGATATAATTCTGAAATTTGATTTTCAACCAGTATCCTTTATGCGTCAAGAGAATTCTTGACTTCACCCTGGTGGTGATACCCGTGCTTATGAAACTGGCTTTTTCCCCATTGCTGGCCACCATAAGCTGATGGTATTCTTTCAGCAACCCGCCCGCCCAGTAAGGAAAGCAGGGGACAGGCACCCCCGCACTTATTTTTCTAAAGGAAGATTGACAGGTTTTAAAATAAGTGCGGGGAGAGCCAGTCCCCGGAGGTCAGTCATAAGTTTCGTTGTAGTGTTATTTACAGCCGGTTTATCCCAGGATGGCCTTAAGGTCTTCATCAGGGGTGTTTATGGGCTTTATGTCATAGTTTTCCACAAGATAATTGAGGACGTTGGGGCTGACAAAAGCCGGCAGTGAAGGTCCCAGGCGGATGTCTTTGACACCCAGGGCCAGCAGGGACAATAGAATGGCCACAGCCTTCTGTTCATACCAGGACAGCACCAAGGACAGAGGCAGGTCGTTTACTCCGCATTCAAAGGCCTCGGCCAGGGCCATGGCGATCTTTACCGCGGAATAGGCATCGTTGCACTGCCCCACGTCCAGAAGCCTGGGTATACCCCCGATTTCCCCAAGATCCTTGTCAAAGAACCTGAACTTGCCGCAGGCCAGGGTCAGGACTACGCAATCACCTGGCACCTTCTCCACAAACTCCGTGTAGTAGTTGCGGTCCGGCTTGGCTCCGTCGCAGCCGCCCACCAGGAAGAAATGCCGGATATTGCCGCCCTTGACTGCATCAATGACATTGCCAGCTACGGACATGACTGCATTGCGGCCAAACCCCACCATGACATGACCCTTGTCTTCATCAGCTGCAAATCCGTCCATGCTCAGGGCCTTGTCAATAACCGGACTGAAGTCCTTTTCACTTTCTCCTTTGCTGGCCATGCCCACCACTGCCTTGAGACGTTCCAGCAGGGACGTGCTTTCCTGGTCACCATTGACGTGGGCCACTCCAGGCCAGCCCACCAGGCCGGTGGTAAAGATGCGGTCCTTGTAGGATTCCTGAGGCTTCTGGATACAGTTGGTGGTCATGAGAATGGGTCCGGGGAACTGTGAAAACTCCTTGCGCTGATTCTGCCAGGCAGTGCCGTAATGACCATGAAAATGGGAATACTTTTTCAGTTCAGGATAGCCATGGCAGGGCAGCATCTCACCGTGGGTGTAAATGTTTATGCCCTTGCCCTCGGTCTGCTTCAAGAGCATTTCCAGATCCTTTAAATCATGCCCGGAAACCAGGATGGCCTTGCCCTTTTTGGGTCCCAGGGGCACCTTTGTAGGTTCGGGATGACCATAAGTTCCAGTATTGCCGGCATCCAGCAGTTCCATGGCCCGGATATTCGTACGCCCGCATTCCATGGCCAGTTCAATCCACTGTTCCAGACTCAGGTCCTCACGCAGGGTTGAAGCCAGGGCCCTCTGGACGTATTCGTACACAGCGTCGTCCTCCCGTCCCAGTATGGCCGCATGATCGGCATAGGCGCAGATGCCCTTGATGCCGTAGATAACGGTTTGCTTCAGGGAGTGGATGTCCTCGTTGGGATCCTTGTCGGCGATCACTCCATGCTTTTCCCCCTGGGAGACCATGCCCTCCACAGTGTTTTCCGGGACAAAGCCGACGGCTTCAGAGGCGGGGACATTGCCTCCGGCCTGGGACACCTTGGATTTCAGCTCATCCCGGAGTTCCACGGTATCCTTGACCAGTCCGGCAATACGTTCCGGGTCGAAGTTGACATTGGTCAGGGTGGAAAACATGGCCTCGGAGATAAACCTGCCCACTTTGGTGTCCACAACATTTTTTTCCCGCCCGGCCATGGCCACCTGGGACAGGCCCTTGAGGGCAAACACCAGCAGGTCCTGGAGTTCGGCAGTGTCCGGCTGCTTTCCGCACACTCCTATCTTGGTGCATCCTTCACCTTTGGCAGTCTGTTCGCATTGATAACAAAACATAATGAGCCTCCTTTGAATTGTTTTTCTGGTTTGGGGAGTATTCCCGTATAAATACAAATAGCGCATGTATTTTTAAAATCTTTGACTTAAGTCAAAATTAACAACATTTAACATTTTTTTATTGTTTATTTTCAATCTATCTTTTCCAAGCTGAATAATTACATGCAGGCACAACTGCCCTGCTGTACCTGGACATGCTTTTGTCTGGACTGTTCTGCCCCGGGTCTGCCCTGAGGCATAACCTGACCCTGCCTGGAGATGACCACTTCTTCAACAGCCATGTCTTTGCCTGCCTGGACAACCGCCTTTTCAACAATCTTGACCATTCCGGCGCAGCAGGGGACTTCCATGGAGGCAACTGTTACGCTTTTGATGTCCGCCTGCCTGAATATTTCCGTCAGGCGCTCAACATAATCATGGCCGTCATCAAACTTGGGGCATCCAAGCATTATCTTCCTGCCGGGCAGAAGATCCTGGTGCAGTCCCGGGTAGGCAACAGGTACGCAGTCGGCTGCAATCAACAGATGGGCTCCTTTAAGAAACGGCGCATGCGGAGGTACGAGCCTTATCTGTACCGGCCAGTGAGTAAGAGCTGGCTGAATGTTCTCAGTTCCCTGCGCCGGTGTATGTGCCTTATCCGGAGCAAAGTCAGCCATGGCTGAACCGGGGCAGCCGCAGCCAAGCCGAGAGGCTGGTTCCGGCTTTTCCTGCAAAGCCTGTCCGGATGTTTCCTGCTCCCGCAGCCTTTCCTCCACTGCTTCCATGTCAAAGGAATCCGCCTCGCGCTTAATGACCGTGATGGCCCCAGTGGGGCAGTGACCCAGGCAGGCCCCCAGCCCGTCGCAATACTTTTCCGCCACCAGTCTGGCCTTACCGTCCCGGATTTCAATGGCTCCTTCTTCGCATCCCGGCACGCACAGTCCGCAACCGTCGCAAAGTTCCTCATCGATTTTGACAATATCTCTAATTTCTCTGGCCATGTTTTTTTCCTCCCTGTTTTGAAATACGAACAACTTAATTCTTCACCGGGCAGGACGGTTTGCACCTGCTCCAAACAGGACTTTCCCGCCCGGCGTGAATAAGTTATGCCTCATCAGCAATGGCCGTTCCTTGACTTAAATCAAGAAGGCGGAAAAAAACTAAAGCTTGCTACACCCGCAACCCATTTTTTTCACGCAAAGGCGCCCAGTTAAATACTCTTCGAGGTGCTTACGCATTTAACCGGGCAAGCAAAGATCGCTAAGGAAGGCAGCCTTGTCCAAAACCGTGCCCCGGTTTTGGACAATACACCTGCTTGGCGTCTTTGACTTTGCGTACTTTGCCTGCCCAGTTGAATTGCTCGAAGAGCAAGCCCGAAGGGCATTCAACCGGGGCGTCTTTGCGTGAGAATTTTCTTTTTTTTAGGACTACGGTGAGTTGGAAGAAGCCCAGTTAAATTGAAGAAAGTTTAACGTGACAGGGATGCAGGAGACAAACAGGGGTTCAGGGAGGGCCTAAAGACCAATTTCATAAATTGTAAATCCAATTTACAAATGATGAAATAGTTGCTGGTAATCACTATAATTAATCGACTGCAAAAACTCCTTTTTTCAGTCGCAGGAGTCAGGGTTTGTCATAAAATAAGTGTTACATAATGCTTGCATAATCTGGGGGGGTTATCGTTCCCACGCTCAGCGTGGGAGCGTAGCCCGACCGCTCCTGCGGTCATTGTGGACGCTGAGCATCCAGGGAATGTTCCCACGCAGAGCGTGGGAACAATAAGACAAATATAACACTTATATCGTGACAGATCCTCAGGAGGCAAATGGCAGGAGAGAATAATCTTACGGCTTGTGGAATCCATACTCCACGGCATTTATGTTATGCTTTTTTTCCTGACCAAGGGTTGATGTTGGTGTAGGGCCGTAATCATGCCCGGGCATAAG
>PWSL01000402.1 GCA_003563255.1 Desulfonatronospira sp.
AACCTCAAGTGGCACGATCCGGAGATGAGTCTTCTGGAAGGGATATTTTCCAGGGGAGGCCGCGAACTCTCGCAGGTAGTGGCCAGGGCTTACGCCCGGGGTGAGACCTTTACCAGCTGGAGCGACTGTTTTCGCCTTGAGCCCTGGCTGGACATCATGGATAAAAGCGGTCTCTCCCCGGATACTTATCTGCGGGCCAGGGACACTGATGAACCCCTGCCCTGGGACCACCTGCAAAGCGGCATGGAGCGCAGATACCTTTTGACCGAATCCAGAAGGGGCCATCAGGCCCGGACCAGCAAGGACTGCCGCTATCACGTCTGCCGCATGTGCGGTGTCTGCGACAAAAAATCCAGACCTTCCAGTTTGCGCAAAGTCAACCAGGCCCCATCCATTTCCAATGTCTTGAACCGGGATTTCCGGGACCAGGAACATGATACTGAAGATTTTAATAACTCTGATACCCTGGAACAGAAAGACTTAAGCCCCAAAACCGCCCACCTGCGCATCTGGTATAAAAAGACCGGGCTGTGCATTTCCCTGAGCCAGCTGGAGCTGCAGTCCCTGCTGGAGAGGGCCATGCGGCGGGCGGGCTGGCCGCTTAGCTTTTCCACTGGCTTCAGGCCCGCCCCGGTGATAACCTTCGGCCGGGCCCTGCCCGTAGGGGTGTCCAGCTTGGCGGAATGGTACAATATTTACCTGAGAAAACACTTAGACAGCAGCCACCTCCTAAACAGCCTAAACAGAGAACTGCCCCGGGGCATGCACGCCTTTGCCTTAGAACACCTGAGCCAGGGCCGCAGGCAGCCCCAGTCCATCCAGGAAGAATTCCAGGTGGAACTGGACCTGTCAGGGGAAGACCTGCAAAAAGCAATGACCACCTGGGAAAATTACAGGTCCGCGCCTGAATTCCTGGTTCAAAAACAGACCAAAAAAGGACTCTCCACAAAAGACCTGTGCTTATACCACAAACATTCCCACTGGGAGAAAAACAGCCTGAAAGTGGTTTTTACCTGGGAAAAGGACTATTTAAGCCCCCTTTTTATCCTGCAAAGCATTTTTTCAGACCTGGGCCAGGAAAAAATGTACATCACCAAGACCCGTCAGATTATGGACTGATTCCGGGACAATAAATCTTTTGAACAGGGCAATTCGCAGATTCCCATTGCCTTTCTTCTTCGCATGAGCTATAATAGACATTACAGCGATACTTTTTTTACCAACGCTCTGTATCAACTTTAAGACCCCTGGAGGATATTATCATGCGTTATTTTGTTGTCTTGACCCTGGCAGTCATGCTGCTGGCGGGCTGCACCACCCAGAAACATACCGTGGGCGGGGCGGCTCTGGGCGGAATCGGCGGGGGAGTAATCGGTTCCCAGATCGGCAAAGGCACCGGTCAGACCGCGGCCATCATCGGAGGAACCCTCCTGGGTGCGGCCCTGGGAGGATATGTGGGCAGCTATCTGGACCGTATGGATGAGATGGACCGGCGCAACATGAACCAGGCCCTGGAGACCAAACCAACAGGGACTACTTCCCAGTGGCACAACCCCGATACACAGACGGCTTACGCCGTGACCCCTATCGAAACTTACCAGAGAAAAGACGGGCGTTACTGCAGGGAATACTACACCGATGTTCAGATCGGAGGGGAAACCGAAAGGGCTTACGGCACCGCATGCCGCATGCCTGACGGAGTCTGGGAGATTGTCAACTGATATGAAATTCTTCCCGGTTGAATCCTTGCCCGGTTGAATCTCTTTGCATTCAACCGGGTCTTCCATTTCACTGGGGTCAAAAAAATCGAGCAAAGACGGGGTTCAGTGCTTGGCAGTGCTTCCAGCCCGGAGGGGGACTTTTCTGCACCTTTTATCTCGAAAATTTTTCTTGTTTTTTGTGACCCCGGTTAAACCCTGCTCCGCACGAACGCTTTTGAGCGTTGTTTTAACGGCAGGCAGGGTTTCAGAAGTAAGTCACTGGGCTTTTTCCGCGACCCTGCGTGGAAAAAGAGGCCCCTTCGGGGCATCATCCGGTTCACCCTTGCAGGACACGTTGAGCACGGGGACTGGCTCTCCAAGCATTTATTTTTATTATCTTTTTTGGCAGATCAATATGTCTTTTGGGCCAGACCAGATATCTATCCAAATTTATTGACTTTATTTCTTTCAACGTATCTGTTTAGCGTTTTGCATATGGCATGGGGACTGGCTCTTTTTCCGAACTCAAACCGTAAAAATGTCTGAGCTCCCGTCGGCAAAAGAGCCAGTTCCCTTCGAGTTCACATAAAGTGTCGCTGTAGTGATAACAGCTGTAAATTATTACAACAAATAGTGCCGGGACTGTCCCATTTTTGGACAGGGGCATCTTAAATCGGGTTGCGGGCATAGCCCGCATTGGTGTTATCAGCCTCTGAAAAAACAGTAGGTGAGCTCTGGGTCATTCTTCGCCCGGTACATGCACTCATCCGCCTTTTTTATCAGCTCCGCAGCATCCTGGGCATCGTCGGGATAAATGCTGATCCCCATACTGCAGCACTGATTGATTCTGACACCTTCAAGCACAAAATCCTTCTGCATTTCTTCAGTGACTTTCCCTGCCACCCTGTGCACGTCTTGAGCGGACATAATATTACCAAGAATCATTACGAACTCGTCACCACCATATCTGGCAACTGTATCGCTTTTTCGTACACATTTGAGCAAACGCTGACCTACCTGAAAAAGCAGTTTATCGCCTACCATGTGCCCGTAGATATCATTCACCGGCTTGAATTCATTCAAGTCAGAAAAAATCAGACCTACCTTGTTCCCGTAGCGTGAAGCCTGTGAAAAAGCATGCTCAAGCCTGTCCAGAAAAAGTTCGCGGTTCGGCAGTCCCGTAAGATAGTCATGCATAGCCCTGTAAGCCATTTCTTCCTGGGCTTTTTTAATCAGGGTTATATCAGAAAGCATAGCGTACCATAGCTTTTCCTGTCTGTAGCTGTACGGAACCGTGCTGATTCTGATCCATTTGCAGGACTGGTCGATGTCCTTTACCCTGAACTCGGCGTCAAAAGGCATTTCGTCGTTAAGACTGGCACTCAGATTGGAATAAACCCGGTGTGCATCATCGGGAGGAACATTTTCCCATACCTTGCCGGGATCCTGCAGCACTTCATCGGGTCCGACACCCATAAGTTCGGTAATGCCCTGGCTTACAAACAGGGGCAGGGGGTCCCCCTCTGCATCAACCCCGTACTGAATCACTGCTCCGGGCATGTGTGCCATAACTTCTTTAAGGAGTTTTTCGCTCCTTTCAAGGGCCTGCCGACCTTTTTGCACGTCTGTTACATCCTGGGCTATTTCGACAATGCTCACCATTGTGTTTTCATGATCCTTCACTGGGTAGGCCCTAACATCCCAAATCCTGCCATCCGGAGTGTCTACAATAGCGTGGTCCGGTTTTTCACTCTCAAGCGATCTTGTCACCGGACACTTATGGCAGAACCGTTCCCTTTCGCCCCAGAGACTGTAGCATTTTTGTCCAATGAGATCATCCAGGACAAGGTTCAGACTGTCTGCTACAGCCTGGTTGGCCCAGAGTATGGTCATCTCCCTGTCCATGCACAGCACCAACTCATGGATACTGTTCAGAACCATTTCGTACCATTCTTTATGTTCTTCCAGATTGATTTCTGCATGCCTGATGCGGAGCATGGCCTGTATCTGGGCCAGAAGCTCCCTGGGCATGACCGGCTTGACGAGATAACCGTCCGCCCCTGTTTCCAGCCCCTGAGCTCTGTCGTCGGAATCGGTCTGGACAGCGGAAATCAATATGACATAGGTTGACTGTAATTCTGTTGTAGACTTGATCTCACGACATATCTCCAGCCCCCCTATATCCGGAAGCATGACGTCAAGTAAAACCAGGGCGGGTTTTATGGAGTGTACCAGTTTCAGTGCCTGACGTCCGGTTGAGGCTTTTCGCACCCTGTAGCCGGCGCTTTTTAGAACCCTTTCAATCTGGTACAGTGTGGTGGGATCATCGTCCACCACCAGAATTTCTGTTGCTTCAGGGTTCATATCCCGGTCTCATTCTGTTGTTTTGCATAACACTACAGCGACACTTTCCAGCCATAATAAAGTGTTGCTGTAGTGATAGTAATTGCTCCAAAATTCTGGCGGCAAAAGAGCCAGTCCCCGGAGGTCAATCATAAGTTTCGCTGTAGTGTTAATGGTTACGATACATCAACAGGCACTCAATATCCTCTCAGTCTGTTTATTCATATTGGCAAATAAATCAGATAAAATCAATTAGGTGCTAGGCTTTTTCCGCGACCCTGCGCGGAAAAAGTGGCCCCTTCGGGGCAACATCCGAAAAAGGAAGGGAGTTCATACAACCACCTCCGGCCTTAAGAAGTGTGGGAGTAAGGGCGTATGGGAGTATGGGCGTATGGGAGTCAAAATATCTTTACACCCACACTTGGATACCCCCATACACCCATACTTTCTTACTAAGGGAGGGGAGTTTACGCCGTGCGCGTGATCCTATCTAGAGGGGCAGGATATCAGAAAAAGTTACCAACATGTTTGTTTGAAATTTGT
>PWSL01000239.1 GCA_003563255.1 Desulfonatronospira sp.
CGAATGAAAACAGGTCGTTGCATTGTGATGTCATACCGGCGAAAGCCGGTATCCAGGAATACTGCCCGGAGTTATTGAGAAGTTACCTACATTTTCCTTGAAAACAAGTTCGGTGAGAGCCGGTCCCCCTCCGGGCTGTATGCCTCCGGGCAGGAAGCCATGCCGCTTGCAAAGCGCTGATGTGAATCATAATCAGCAGGAAGTGAAAAGTAAAGAGATGAATTATAAGGTTTTAACTTCACAGCCGGGTTATTGACCTTCCACCCGGGCCTTCATGCCCTCATTCCTGATGGAGGAATTGATCCGCCTGAAGGCTCCGCTGTCCTCCACCCGAAGTTCAGGTTCTGAGGCCATAGAATTCAGCATGCGCTGCAACTTCAAAAAGTCAGTTCCGCGCTGCATGTTGATCATGGCACACATGACCATTTCGCGTTCTCGAATCTCTTTTTCCTTCTCCTGACGCATTTTTTCAGCCACCGGCAACAGGAGAAAATTGGCCAGCACAATACCGTAAAGGGTGGATATCAGGGTTACAGGAACATTTTTCAGGATCAGGCTGGTTTCCTCTATGCCCATCAGCAGACCCACCAGGCCGATGACGCTTCCAGCCACCCCGAATGACGGTGCGTAAGTCGCCATATTCCTGAATATCTTTTCCAGTTCCTGCCGGGATCGGCAATGAGCCTGGGCATCTGAACCCATAATTTCGCGGATCTCAGCTTCGCTGTAGCCGTCTTTTACCAGTTCCAGCCCCTTGGAGGCGACAGGGTAGATTTCCTTTACGCTGCCTGGGCTGATGATGCCATGTCTGCGGTGCAGGTGTCCCAGGCTCATTAAGGTGTCGATGAGCTTTTTTTCGCGTCCATGGTCCTGTCTGTATGCCCGGGAGGCAAAGCCCAGGGCTTTCTTGAGCCTTCCGGGGCCGGAACTTAGAAGCCCTGCCCCCAAGGTGCCTGATGTCACCACCAGAAAGGCGGTGGCGTTAAAATAGATGGAAGCCTCGCCGGCCAGAAAAAACGCTGAAACGAAGAGCATAAAGCAAATCAGAGCTGCTGTCAGAGTTCTATTTATCATGACTGACTCCTGAGTCAAAGTATTGGATTGTCTGTCTAACGCTGGCTTTGCCCGCAACCCAGAAACATATTCTCAGGCAAAGGCCCCCCAGTTAAATGGCTCCGCCTTCACTTCGTGAATTCAACCGGGGCGGCTTTGCGGTTCAAAATTTTCTTGTTTTTTATGACAGGGTTTCAGGAGTATATCACTAGCACTACAGCGAAACTTATAAAATTATTATAACCTATCTCAATTGGGGACAGGCACTTTTGCCGGTTGACAACTTGCCATTGCTCCAAAAAATCGGCGGCAAAAGAGCCAGTCCCCAGAGGCCAATTTATAAGTTTCGCTGTAGGGCTAGGAACCCAGGATACTTATTTCCACCCGTCTGTTGAGTTCACTGCCAATAAGGGAGTTTTCCGGCACTTTCGGCCTGGGAGTTCCGTGTCCCTGAATGACCAGATTTTCCTGCCTCAATCCCTGGAACTGGGCCAGCTTTTCTCCGATGCGGGCTGCACGCAAGGCGGATATCTCAAAAAGGCTCCGGCCGTCCTGCAACCGGCTCTCCATGCTGTCTGTAAAGCCGGCCACCATAACCTGTCCCTGGGCCAGTGAAACAATCTCAGCAATCTGTTGCAGATACAGATCTGATTCAGAGTTGAGATTTGCACTGCCAGGACTGAAAAAAATCTCACCGAAAAGCGAGATGAGCACATTGCCTTGATCCGTAACGCCCACCCGGACAGGTCCTCCTGGGTTGTGCAGAATATCCCGGGCCTGGAGGTACAACCCTTCGAGTTTCAGATCGCTTCCCTGTTCATGTACGGCCTGGTTCCAGGGCAGAGCATGCTGTACTGGTACTTTGACCATGGTCTCACGGGCATGAAACACAAAGAGCACCAGAAACAGGATGAACATGACAAGCATGAGATCTGACCAGGGTACCGCCCAGGAACCTTTTCCGGCAGGACTTTCCTCTGCACCTGGAAGGCTGAAAAGGGCAAATGACGTGTCATTTTTTTGCAACATGGGGATCTCCTGGTATAATATTCCGCTGCATCACATTAAGGGAATCAGCCTGTTTTTTGACAGGGGGTATCTGTTCAGCCTTTATTGGGAAAACAGGGGACAGGCAACAAGCCCGCACTAATTATTCTGAAGTAAGATTTGCAGATACATAACAGTATACGTAACCATTCAGGGGATGCCATCGGCCCGGGGACAGTCCCCGTGACATAAAATTGGGTTACGGCCAAAGTGTACTTCTGTCGGAAATAATCGGCAAAATCCGGTCAGGTTAAACTATATTTGCAATAATTAGACCATGATTCAGGGGTGGGCAGGGACCTTTTCCGGGGTAACCATTCAGGGGGCTGCCCAAACCGGCCCGGGGACAGTCCCCGCGACACCTTTTCTCTCACAAATACAAAAATTACAGACGCGAAGTTTTGTAAACCTGCACAGTCAGTACTTAGCGAGGGACAGTCCCCAGGCCTTGTGCCAGTAATCAATAACGAGACCCGCTGAATGGTTATTTTTTTGGGTGAATGCTTGCCCCTCAGGCCTGGAAGACCAATGGGCTGGATGCGGAGCAGGAAGCCGGCCCGCAGGCACGGTCCGTACGTGCAGGAAGCGGCGCATGGTGCCATAGATGGGTTGCGGGCACAGTCCGCGTCAGGAATAATGTGTGGATTTCTGACCTGCTGATCAGGTTGTGGGGCATTCAGGGCAAATTATGTGCCGGCGTACCAGCTCCCAGGCTTGCCTGGATTCAGGGGTTTTGACTTTTTCCAGGTCTTTGCGGTCCAGGAGCATCAGGGCATCGCAGGGACACATGGAAGCACAGGCCGGCCCCAGGCCTCCGCGATCCAGACATAGATTGCACTTGGTAATAGGGGTTTGCCGGGTGCCGGTGCAGACCATGGCTACATAAGGACAGGCCAGCAGGCAGTTCTTGGTGGCGCATTCACTACACAAATCCTGGTTTAAAAGAACCGCACCTGTATCTGCGTCCCGGTACAAAGCATTTTTGTTACAGGCTTTCATGCACTTTGGTTTTTCACAGTGCTGGCAATAAAGAGGTACCCACCATCCGTCTGTAGTCCGGGTCATGAGGATCCTGGGGTACTGGTGAACAAACCTGCAAACGGATTCACATGTTCCGCATCCAATGCACTTGCTGTAATCCAGATAAAGTGTCTGCATGGTTATCTCAAATCCTCCCTTTGAATGACTTCGCCCTGGAATTCATCCAGACGTCCCTGAGATTTGAGAGTGAGCCACTGGTCCAGTGATCTGGCTGCCTTAAGCCCGCTATAGACAGCCTTGCCTATTCTGCTGGGTCCAATCAATACGTCGCCGGCTACAAACACAGATTCCAGACTGGTCATCTGCAGCCACTTGACTTCCCCCTTGCGCACCTCATCCAGGCCAAGATCATGAGCAAAGGGGGGGGTGCCCATTTCACCGATGGCTGTTACCACTATGTCGGCCTTAATCTCGAAGCCGGCACTTTCTTTGACTTCCAGCCGGCACTTTCCCTGGGCATCGGGTCGGGACATGGCGCAGGGGGCGACTTTTACGGCCTCAACCCTGTCAGTGCCGATGATTTCCAATGGGGCGGCATGTTCCATGCACTCGGTACCTTTTTTTTCCAGCATATTGAATTCCATGCTCCCGCAAGGGGCCTCTTCCCGGCTTCTGCGGTAAATAAGCCGAACCTGCTCTGCTCCCTCGGAAAGAGCAGCATGAACTGCATCCACAGCGGTAAAACCGGCTCCAATGACCACTACCTTTTTGCCCTTGATGCGGGGTACTTCCATATTAGAGATCTCATACCCGGCAGCACGTACAGGAAATAAAAATTCCAGTCCAGAATACACACCAGGCAGATCATTCCCGGGAATATTCATGCGTCTCGATTTCCAGGTACCTGTACAGATAAGTACAGCGTCGTTGTCCTCCACCCGGCCACCAAGACTTTTGTAAGTGTAGGCCATGTCGTCCCCGGTTTCCTGGTGCATGGGCTCTGAGCCGCAAATCTTGGTACGGAGTCTGAAAACCACACCGAAATCTTTTTCGAGCTTTTCCACCCCCCGGGCGATATTCTCCGGAGGAATGCGGTGGCCTGGAATACCAAAGACCATAAGTCCGCCCGGCCTGGGCAGCTTGTCGTATACTTCCACTTTGTACCCGGCACAGGCCAGGTAGCCTGTAGCTGCCAGCCCGGATGGTCCGGAACCAATTATGGCTACTTTGCGGCTGTTGTGCTCAGGTCTTTCTGAACAAAGAAATGTAAAATCCATGACAGTTAAGTTTCCGTTTATGTATCTGTTCAGTGGAATGAATTTTTACGTCCTGTTTGCAAAGTTCCCGGACCATGGTGAATAGTTTCATAATTTTAGGCGCTTAGCACAAATCTCGAACAAACATGTTGTTTCATTTTTAAAAAAAGCCAAGAGGTTATGCCCACGGAACACACGGAAGGGCACGGAAGTTTTACCTCTCGTTC
>PWSL01000318.1 GCA_003563255.1 Desulfonatronospira sp.
CAGAATCAAGGGGCACATAGGACTGGCACCTGTTCTGGAATCCAGGTTCAACAGAGTGCGCAGTCATGTCAAATACTACGACATCACCCGCAGCGGCGCAGCCGGGATCTACTCCCGGGTTCCACAGTTTGAGCGGGTCATAAGGCACGGCTATAACGGACTGTTGGTGGACAATGATCCCCGGGCCTGGGCCGAGGCCATCCTGCACCTGGTTAGACACCCGGAACTGCGGGAACAGATCCATGGCAATGCCTTGAAAGATGCGACTGGCAAAACTCATTTTTGCAGTCAAAGGAGTCAGTAGACAGGATTCAGCGGACATGCCGAAGATAAAGAAGTTTATCCACCCCGGTGTACTGGAAGAAGCCCAGTGAAATACCCCAAGGGGGGTCCCCGATTTCACGGGGCAGGCGATTTTTCACTAAAGCGGACTATGCCCGCAACCCAGATAAGAAAAGAGTTTTTAGCCCACAGATCACACAGATGCACACAGATAAGAGAGGTTTTTTATGTGCATACCAGGAATGAAGAACCTGGTATGCACATGGTCTCCACCGCATCCGCGGTAGATGCCCAGGGAGTTAGTCCTCCCCCGCCCGAAGGGCTGATACTTTATTTTTGCAGGTCCTGCCCCGTTAAATTGCGTTAGCACCTCGAAGAGGATTTAACTGGGGTCTTATTCCTGCAAAAATAAATAACTATCTTTTATCTGTGCCTGCCACGCGCCTCGCGTGGTCAATCTGCCTGCCCCGTGAAATTCACGAAGTGAAGGCGAAGCCATTTCACTGGGGTGTGATCTGCCTGCCCCGTTGAATCTCTTCCATTCAACTGGGGTGGGCAGCAGTCTTTTTCTTAAAAAAATAACCAATAACAAATAACAGATAACAAACCATGCCACAAAACAAAATCATCGACTGTCTGTTCATTCTCTCCGCTCCCAGAAGCGGCTCCTCGGTCCTGGCCGGCTGCCTGCATCATCTGGGAGTTGAGCTGGGATCCAGTATAACCCCTGCCGGTTCGTCAGGCCATAGCCGGGCCTTTGAAAACCGGGATATAACTCTGGTGCACGATATCCTGCTCAGGGACCTGGGCTGTTCCTGGGACATGCTGGGCTCTCTTCCACAGGGCTGGCCGGATTCCGAGGCTGCTGCCAGGGCCCGCAAGAGCCTGGAAGGAATTTTAGAAAGCAGTTTCAAAAAAGACCGGCTGTTTGCCATCAAGGATCCCAGGCTTTGCAGGCTGATGCCCCTGTGGCAGCCCTTACTTGAGAGTGCGGGCCTCAGCCCCGGGCTGGCTCTGGTAATGCGTCACCCCTGGGAAACCGCCCTGTCCCTGCGCAAAAATCATGATCTGGACCTTCTCAAGGCACATCTGCTCTGGCTCATCTACAACCGCGAGGCTCTTGGCTTTCTGGAAAAATTCCATGAAAATGAATCAACTGAGACTGCTTCCATGACTAAGTCAGCAAAGCATTGCAGTTTCACCGTCACTTTTGATCAACTCCTGGCTGATTCCCCGGGAACTCTGGGGATGTTGCAACAGCAATGCAGCCTTTCCCTGCCCAGATCCCTTGAGGACAATATCCAGACTGTTCTGGAGTTTATCCGTCCTGAATTCAAAAACCACCACGCCGGCAGGACTGAAGAGAGTGCAGACGACTTGGCGGCTTATGCACATTTTGCCTCCATCTACAATCTCTTCCGGGCGGGCCGGACCTCCGGCAAGGATCAGATCAGGCAGTCAACCACTGGATTCACAAGTATTGAATCCCGGTTGACCCGGGATCTGCCTTATCCTAGAGGAACAGCACCTGAAAAATCCAAAAAAGAGACCGGCTCAGAAGTGGGCACAAAGGTCTTTGATAATTTCCTTACCCTTATCAGCTCATATGAAAAGACCCAGCGCGAAATGCGCCTGGAAAGAGAAAGATGTATCCTGAGCAGCACCGGCAGCAGCGAAACCCTTTATACCCGGATTATGCTGCCGGACCGTGAGGGCGGCTTCACTCTGGATCAGTCCAGGACCTTTCTGCTTCCTCCTGAGGAGTGGTACGAACTGAACCTGCCCATTCCTGATCCGGAACTTATCAATGCACATGGTCTGCTCCTGGGTGCTTTGAATACCCGGGGCATGGTCAATATTTCCAGAATTGAATTCCGCAGTCTGGTCAACAATGAAACCGTATGGAAAGCGGACAATCCTCAAGAATTCAAAACGCTTGAGCCAGGCCAGGATCTGGTGCGCTTACCCGTTGAGGAGCCTTTACAGCTCTTGGTCTGTGGACCGGACCCCAGGCTGTCTGTCAGTCTTGATACCCCTTTGCCCGATTCCCCCCTGGAACTAAGGATCTGGATCAAGGCCGGGCTGGATATGCAGGCGGTGGCTCAGGTCCTTCAGTCTTTAAAAAACAGGCAAAAGCAGCTGTCCCAAGAGAAAAAAAACCAGGCTGAAAAGAGTGCTCAGGAGGTCCAGGAGCTGAAGGAAAAGATCAATTCCCTGGAAAAACAGCTCCAGGAAACCCGGGAGCAGCAAGCCCAAAAAGCTGAAGAGCTTCAGCAGCAGGTAGAAGCGGAGAAGCAAAAAGCTGAGAATGCCTTGAAGGAAAAGGACAAGGCCCTGGCTGAAAAAGATAGCCAACTGAAAGAACATAACAGCAGGTACCAGGAGCAGAACCAATCCCTGGAAAAAGAAATAGCCAGAGCTCATGAGGCTGAGAAAAAGCTGGAAATCCTGAATCAAGAGCTTCAGCAAAAGGATAAGTCTTTAGAAGAACAAAGTAACAAGCTTAAAGATATGACCGCAGAGCTGAAGCAGGAAAAAACCGCCAGGCAGGAGATAAAGAGCAGTCTGGAAGAGAAGAAAAAGGCTCTCAAGTCCAGGATAGAAGAGATTGACGAGATGTGGGAGGACCAGCAGAAACTGGAAGATAAACATTATCAGCTGGAACTGCAGTTTCAGGAAAAACAAAAAGCCTGTAACAAACTGGAAGAACAACTACAGACCAGGGATAAGGAGCTGCAGCAGTCCAGGCAGGAATCCGATAAAACCATCCAGGCTCTAAAGAAGGATCTGGGTCAGGAAAAGGAAAAAGCCTCTGGTCTGAAAAAGCAGCTGGATGAAAAGGCGGCTGAGCTGGAGAAGCGTGATAAAAGCCTGAGCGGGCTCAAAGAGCAGCTTCAGCAAAAGGACAAGTCCTTAGAAGAACAGGGTCAGAAAATCAAAAAGCTGTCCTCAGGGCTGGAAAAGGAAAAATCCGCTGGAGAAGAGATCAAAGGAAAACTTGAGGAAAAAGAAAAGGCCTTTAAATCCAAAGATGAAGAGTTGAATAAATTACGTGAAGATCTGCAGCAGGCCGGTCAGGCATCCGATAAAACCATCCAGGCTCTTAAAAAGGATCTGGGTCAGGAAAAGGAAAAAGCCTCTGGTTTGAAAAAGCAGCTGGATGAGAAGTCCGCAGAGCTGGAGCAGGAAAAAGCCGCCAGGCAGGAGATAAAGAGCAGTCTGGATGAAAAGGCGGCTGAACTGGAGAAAAGGGATAAAAGTCTGAGTGATCTAAAGAAAAAACTGCAGCATAAAGACAAATCCTTAGAAGAGTTTGAGCAGCAATATAATGAACTAAAGAAAAGCAATGAACAGATCCCACAATTAACCCTGGAAATGGAAAACGCATGGCAGAAAAGTATCCAGCTTGAGGCCTCTTTGGAAGAAAAAGAGCTGGTCCTGCAGGAAGAGAAGGTCAGATCCGCCCAGCTCAAAAAAGAGCTTGAAAGATCAAGAAATTAAAGGTGTTTATCCGCCCTGGTTAGGGATGTTCAAAATACCCAATAGCCTAGTGACTTACTAATGAAACCCTGTCAGGAAAAACAAGAAAAATTTGAGCTATGGCGGGGGTTCAGCGCTTGGCACTGTAACTGTTTTGCTCTTATTTTTTAAGAAAAAAGACTACTGCCCACAGATCACACAGATTGACACAGATATAAGAGATTAAAGAGATATATATTTTTTCCTTGCGGGAATAAGAACCCGCAAGGAAAAGGTATCAGCCCTTCGGGCGAAGGAAAATTACTCCCCGGTATCTACCGCAGATGCGGTGGAGACCGTGTGCATACCAGGTTCTTCATTCCTGGTATGCACATAAAAAACCTCTTTTATCTGTGTGCATCTGTGTGATCTGTGGGCAAAAAACTCTTTTCTTATTTGGGTTGCGGGCATGGCCAGCGTTAGTAAATCATCAATCTGTAATAATCTTCTGATTTGTGAAGATTCGTGAAGATTCGTGGACAAACAATTTTTCAGCTAAGCAGGAATTATTCATTCAGAACCGTGGATAAATAAGTCATATATTAGAGGTCCTCATGAGCAAAAACAAAGACAAATGCATTATCATCACCGGCATGCATCACAGCGGTACAGATATATTAGCCGGCTGTCTGCAGCTGTCAGGGGTAAAAACCGTTGGGGACTATACTCCCTTGGATCCCCAGACAGGTCAAACATCTCAGGAACTTCAGGACATAAGCCTGGTCCATGACCTGCTGATGCAGGACCTGGATGTGTCATGGGA
>PWSL01000354.1 GCA_003563255.1 Desulfonatronospira sp.
CTTCTTTTGACCTCGCCGGCAGCGGCCATGATGAGTTTGGAGCCCTGGTTCAGGCTTATGCCGGAGTAATCCAGGGTATCCATGGTGGTCCTGGTGATGAAATGCAGGTCCCGGGCAAAATCCATGCGCTGCAGCACATGCTGCACAAAGCGCGGAATATGCCTGGCTGAAATTCCCGGATCATCCTCCAGGGCCGCGATGACCAGGTACTTGGCCAGGGAGGTCTGGCTCTGGCCCAGCAGGTTCATGGCATTGGTCAATAACTCCTGGGGCTGTCTCTGCCTGGCGAAGGGCACATAGCTTTCCCTTCCCACAGCCAGGAGCAGGGGGTGAACCCCTGCAGCGTCCACTGCATGTACCTCGCGCACCCCGCTGAAAACCGTGGGTATGAGCTGGGCTGTAAGTTCATGAATAAGGTCCCCGAAGACTGTATCTTCCTGGGGCGGACGGGCCACAGTGGTAAAGGGCCACACCGCGTCCACCCGGTGGTGCACCTTTTCCACCCGGAGCACGGGAAAATCGTGGCGCAGGCTGTAATAACCCAGATGATCCCCGAATGGACCTTCAGGCAGTTCCCTGCCGGGGACAATGTGGCCCGAAATGCAGAAATCGGCTTCAGCGGGCATGGGCAGGCCGTTGGCGGCCTGGACCATCTTTATCCTGTGCCCGCCCAGGGACCCGGCAAAGACCACTTCCGGGACGTTTTCCGGCAGGGGCATGACCGCGGCCAGGGTCATGGCCGGGGGACCGCCCACAAAGACATTGACCCTGAGAGGCTCGCCCCCCTCCAGGGCCAGCTTGTGATGATACCCGATGCCCCTGTGGATCTGGTAGTGCAGCCCCACTTCCCTGTTGGTCCTGAAATCGTTGCCTGTCAGCTGTACCCGGTACATGCCCAGGTTGGACTGCATGATCCCGGGCCTGGCGGGATTCTCGGAATACACCTGGGGCAGGGTGACGTAAGCCCCGCCGTCCATGGGCCAGGATACCAGCTGAGGCAGGCGCTCGATGGTGGTTTCCCCTCTGGAAATGGGTCCCTGGGAAACGCGTTTGGGCATTGTCCTGGCCAGCATGGGCAGAACATCCAGGTATTTCCAGGGGGCCTTGAAAAAGAGCAGGGGATCGATTTTGAGCTTGAAAAGCCGGTCCAGGGTGTCCAGGGTGTCCCGGAAAATGTAGCGTGCCCGCTGCATGGTACCGAAGACATTTCCGGCCATGGGAAAAGTGGTGTTCTTGACATTGGTGAAAAGCAGGGCCGGGCCTTTATTCTGAAAAACCCGGCGCTGGATGGCACCTGCCTCCAGGTAGGGATCTACTTCCGTGCTGATGCGTACCAGGTCTCCCCTGGCCTCCAGGTCCTCCAGACAATGGCGCATGTTTGTATAACCCAAGTTAAACTCCTGTTGTTGACGTGAACCATTCCTGGGCAGCTGATACCAGGGTGTGCCCGGGTATTTTAAAGACTGCTGATTTCAAAACAAAATCCTGTTGAATCTTGAATCAATGAGCGCTAAAGGTCAAGGCCGGATCAATTGAGCAGCAAAGGACTGCAGAATTAAGGACAAAAAATTATGAACCAGGATATGCAGACGTCCCGTCACCATTCCCGTGGAGCATACCCTTCCCTGCCCCGGGTGGCGGTGGGTGCGGTGGTCAGGCTTGAAGGCAGTTTTCTGCTGGTGCAGAGGGCCAATCCCCCGGCTCAGGGCCAGTGGTCCATCCCGGGAGGCAAGATAAGGCTGGGGGAGAGCATGCAGCAGGCTGCAGAACGCGAGGTCCTGGAGGAGACCGGGCTGACGGTGCGGGCCGGCCGGCCGGTACTTACCTTTGATCTCATCCACCGTGATGAAGCAGGCAACATCCTCTTTCACTACGTCATTGTGGACCTGTGGGCCGAATACTTGAGCGGACAGATCCGGGCTGGAGCGGACGCATCCAGAGCCGCATGGATCCCCCGGGAGAACTTTTCAGACTATAATCTGAGTTCCACCACCCTGGAACTGCTAAGCTCTCTTTAGCACTACAGCGACACTTTGTGTAAATTTTTGCCTCACAGGGGACAGGCACCCCGCACTTATAATTTCAAAGACTCTGAAAACCTGACAGAAAAATAAGTGCGGGGGAGACAGTCCCCTGCGAGTTCAAATAAAGTGTCGCTGTAGTGATAGAATAACCGCTTTATCTGCGGATAACGTAGACATTGCCCTGCCGCATCCACAGATCGATTTTCTTCACCAGCCAGGACCTGATGATCTTCCTGGTCTGGGGGATGAGCACCAGAAGGCCCATGAGATCGGTAATAAACCCCGGGGTCAGAAAGACCAGGCCGGCTGCGAATATGAGAAACGCATCCAGGATGTCGTGAGTGGGCGGAATCCCCTGCTGCAGGTTGGTGCGCAGCCTGAACATGGTGTAGGCCCCCTGCATCCTGGCCAGGAAGGCCCCCACAAAGGCGGTGGCTATGACCAGAGCTATGGTCCACAAGGCCCCTATGTGAGTTCCGATCTTGATCAGTACGTAGATCTCCACAATGGGCAGAATTACAAACGCGGCGAAAATTTTTAAAAACATAATTTTTCTCTGGGTTAATTTACCCTGCCTGTGCCGGTTGTCCCGGCTGTTTGCCTTTTCTCTGGGCGAAATTCGCCCAGTTGGTGAACTGGTAAAGATACAGCATTATCCCGGCCTGAAAAACCATGGAAATAAACATGGCCATCCATATCCCGGTGGCCTCCCGGATGACCAGGTGCCCCAGGATATAGGCCAGAGGTACCCTGATAAGCCAGGAAGCCGCTCCCATGCCGAACATCTGGTAAAGCGTGGCCCCGGCTCCGGTCAGGGCTCCTCCCAGGACCATGGCCACCAGTAGAAAGGGAATGGCCGCCATGTTGTACTGGAGATAATTTACAGCTTCCCGGCTCACCTCCGGGTCCGGAGCCACAAAGCCGGCCACCGGCTCAATCACCTGCCACATGGCAATGGTCAAAAGGCTGACCGAGACCAGGGCCACCAGCATCACCTGGTAACCGATCTTTTTGGCCCCCTGCACGTCCCCCCTTCCCAGGCAGTTGCCCACCAGGATGGAAGCGGTAAAATTAAAGGCCACTCCGGGCAGAAAAAGAAGCGATTCCACCCGCAGCCCCGCGCTCATGCCGGCCAGAGCCACCACACTGCCCACTGGAAGGGCCGCGGTAATGGCAAAAAGCACCAGATAGGCCGAGTGCCACACCACCTGAACCAGGCCTGCGGGCCAGGCCACTTTGAACAGGTAAGGCCAGGCCCTTTTGATCCAGCGCCAGGGGGCAAAGCTTGCGCGCTTCAAAAATCCCTGGCGGTAAAGGATAAACAGGTTGAAGAGCACTCCGCAGAGTACCGCGCCGAAAGTGGTCCAGGCCAGCCCCTTGTAGCCGAGCATGGGAAAACCCCACCAGCCCAGGCCCAGGGCAAAGTCCCCGAAGGTGTTCACCGCGGTCACGATCATCATGGAATACAAAGGAATCATGACCTTCTGCTGCGCCCTGAACATGGCGTTGCAGATGATGAGCAGGTAATACCCGGGCAGAATATACAAAAAAACCTGCAGGATATACCCGGCCACGGGCAGGACCTCGTCGGAAAGCTGCAAAAGGTCCAGCAGGACATCTTTCAACAGAAGTCCCGCCGCCAGAAAAACAAATCCCAGGCAGACGCCGATCTCTAAGCCCAGCCCGATGTATCTCTTCACCCGGAGCATGAGCCCCGCCCCCCAGGACTGGCTTATGGCGGCAACGCTGCCGTTGGCCAGGGCTATGGCCACCACCAGGAAAAAGAAAAGGGCCTGGGTGATCATGCCCATGCTGGCCTGGACTTCGCGCCCCAGGCGTCCCGCCACCCACACGTCCACAAATCCTATGAGGAAGTGAAAGAACATCATGAGCAGCTGCGGCCAGGCCAGGGTCCAGATGGTTCTGTATGAGCCTTTTTCAGGCATTAAGACCCGAGTCCAGAATTTTGCATTTCATGTGACACATTGATGAGTTGTATCTGTTCAGCGCTTTGCATGTGGCATGGGGACTGGCTCTCCCCGCACTTATTTTTAATGCCTGTCAATCATCCTTTGAAAAAATAAGTGCGGGGGTGCCTGTCCCCTGCTTTCCTTAAAAGCGCTAAACAGATACGATGAGTTAAAAAGCCCTGGCCTGCCCCTGGCATGGGGGACTTATCAAAAAAGCACATCCACAAGACCCTTTCCCCACAGGGCCATGAGCCAGCTTTCCACCACCAGGAGCCCGGCGGTGATTCCGAAAAGAAAATCCACCCGCTGCAGGCTTTCCTGCATGTCCACCGCCCTGAGGGTCAGGATGCCCAGCCCGAAACCTGCAGCCAGGCCGAAGAGGTGCGCCCCCACGTCGGTATTCTCACCCCCCACACCCAGCATGGCCAGCAGGGCCAGACCCAGGACAAAGGCATTGCCCATGGACAGCCTGGAAAATTTTACAGAGTGTATGGACATGATGCCCACCGCTGCAAACACGGCCGTGGAAAA
>PWSL01000154.1 GCA_003563255.1 Desulfonatronospira sp.
CCGGAATTATTGAGAAGTTACAACGGTTACAGTCAAACAATTGCAAATATTCGCAAACAAGGACCAATCAACGCATACACGAGGAGTTGTTATGCTCAAAATGGAAGATTTGTACGTAAAGGTGGGCGGCAAGGAGATTCTCAAGGGAATCAACCTGCACATAAGTGATGGCGAGAATTATATTCTGTTTGGGCCCAACGGTTCCGGTAAGACTTCCCTGCTGATGACCCTTATGGGTTTTGACGGCTACGAGGTCGTTCAGGGCAGGATCTATTACAACGATCATGACATCACCAGCATGCCTGCTTACGAACGGGCAAGGCTTGGTATTGGCATGTCATTTCAACGTCCGCCGACTATCCACGGGCTCAAGACCAGGGATATGGTCAGGCTTTGTGCAGGGGATAGAAAGGTTGACATAGAAGATCTTGCAAAGGAAGTAAATTTTTCGGAACTGCTGGAGCGAGACATTAATGCCGGTTTTTCCGGTGGTGAAATAAAGAGGTCGGAGCTTTTGCAGCTTATGGCTCAGGATCCAAGCCTGATATTATTCGATGAACCGGAGTCAGGCGTGGACCTGGAAAATATGGCACTCATCGGCAGGATTATCAAGTCCATTCTGGATGGTCCTCTGGAACCGAGAAACGGGGTTTCCATGAAAGAACTGAAGTCCAGACATCAGACATCCGGGCTGATTATCACCCATACAGGTTATATACTGGATTATATCAACGCCGACAGAGGCCAGGTTCTTTATGAAGGCAAACTATGCTGCACTGCAAGGCCCAGGGATATCCTGGATCATATCAGCAAATACGGCTATAAGGAGTGTGTAAGATGTCTCAACTAAACGAATGCGAAAGTCCCAGAGTAGACCTTGGCAAATACAGTTTTGACCAGCAGGAGCAGTCTGCTCTGAAGGACTTGAGGCAACTGAGCGATGAAGACCGCAAGCGGTTGCTGATGGCCGGAGTGGATACCAACCAGACCCAGCGAAGCGGATCTTATCTGCACATCAACCACTCCAAGGTGCATTGCAGTTCCTCCCGGAAAGATGTCGAAATCATGGATATCAAGGAGGCCCTGGACACTTACGACGGGCTGCCGGAGTACTATTGGCAGGCGGTTGACAAGGAGAAGGACGAATTCACCAGGGCTGCAGCAGAAAAAGTGCATGGAGGGTACTTTATCAGGACGAAAAAGGGTGCCAAGATACAGGATCCTGTCCAGTCCTGCCTGTTTATCAAAGGCGAGAACGTCGGTCAGAACGTACACAACATCATTGTGGTGGAGGAAGATTCAGAGCTGCATGTCATTACAGGCTGCACCACCTCGGAGAATGTGACCTCTGCCCTGCACCTGGGTATTTCCGAGGTCTACATCAAAAAGGGGGGCAAACTTACCTTTACTATGGTTCACAACTGGGGCAGCGAGGTCATGGTCCGTCCCAGGACCATGGCTATAGTCGAAGAGGATGGAGTTTTTGCAAGTAATTATATTCTGCTTCGACCGGTGAAGTCGATACAGTCTTTTCCCACCGTATATCTAAACGGGGCGAGGGCTGTGGCCAGATTTAATTCCATCCTGGTGGCTCCCAAAGGATCCTACATAGACTCCGGAAACAAGATAGTGCTCAATGCCCCTGATACCAGGGGGGAAATCATCTCCAGGACCATTACTACCGGAGGTACAATAATCGCTCCCGGAATTATCGAGGGTAATATTGCTCCTGCAAAGGGGCATCTGGAGTGCAAGGGATTGGTGCTTTCAAACGGTATAATCCATGCTATCCCGGAATTAAAAGCTACTGTTCCAGGCGTGGAATTGTCCCATGAGGCTGCTGTGGGCAAAATAGCTCAGGAAGAGATAGAATACCTCATGGCTCGAGGACTAGACGAAGAAGAAGCGACCTCGACCATTGTCCGGGGCTTTATGAATGTGGATATCATGGGGTTGCCCGCTGAGCTTCACGCCAGCGTGGAAAAGACTATTCAGGAAACTGAGAAGGATATGTTTTAATGGCGTTATAAAAACGAAAGGGCTCCGGGGTTATTACTCCCGGAGCCTTACAATTATTTCTTCGATATCATGGGGTGCCGACAAAGGCCGCTTTAATCCAAGGCGGGCTACGCCCGCAACCCAATAAAGAAAAGAGCTTTTTTGACAGGATTTCAGGAGTAAGCCACTAAAATATAACTGACAACTGGGTTGCAGGCATAGTCAGCGTCAGGATTCAAGGTGCTGGTTTTACGTTCTATGCTCTTTTCTTCTGAGCCCGCTGGGCCATCCTGGTTTTCACATCGATAATTTCTTCCTTTTCCTCCTCGCCTGGAATTTCAGGTCTCAGCTTCAGGAGTATAGAACTGGCCACGAAGATCGAGGAATAGGTGCCCACAACTACTCCCACCAGCAGGGCAAAGGCAAAATCGTGAATTATGCCCCCACCAAGGATGAGCAGGGACAAAATGACCATGAGGGTGGTCCCTGAAGTTACAAGGGTACGACTCAGGGTCTGGTTGAGGCTGATGTTGATGGTATGCGAAAGGGACTCACTAATTTTTTTACGCATATTTTCACGGATGCGGTCATAGATGACAATGGTGTCATTAAGGGAATACCCAATGATTGTCAGTAAGGCGGCCACGATACTCAGATCGAATTCCTTGTTGAGCAGCGAGAATATCCCCACAGTTATCAGCACATCGTGAATCAGGGCTAGAACCGCACCCAGAGCAAAACTCAGCCTGAGATACCAGAAAAAGATCAATGATATCAAAAGGGCGCCCAAAATGAGAAAGACCAGCGGCACGGCCAGGATCTTCAGGAAGTAGACCCCCAGTCCCAGACCTGCCGCCATGAAGCCTGCGATAAACCACTTATGTTCAAAGCGTCCGGAAATATAAATGGAAATCAGCAATACTGCAAAGAAAAGTGCCTGCAGTGCGTTTTCACGCAGCTCCTCCCCAACACGCGGACCTACCATTTCCAGTCTCTGAAATGAGTATTCATCCTCCTGAAACTCTGCATTCAGGGCTTCACGGGTTCTTTGCCGGACATCGCTAGTGGTCATTTCCTCTGCAGAAGTCCGGACCAGGTATTCGTTGTCCCCGCGGTCTCCGAAGGTCTGGAGGGACATGCCCTGCAACCGGGCCTGTTGCAGAAGGGATTCCAGGTGACGCATATCCACTTCAGATTCAAACTTGATCTGGATAATAACCCCGCCGGCGAAGTCGATGCCGTACCTTGGACCCCCTTTGATCAACAGGGAGGTAAGACCCAGCAGTATAAGAGCCAGGGAAATAATCAGGGCCAGGCGTCGCCAGCCCATAAAGTCAAATCTGGTATCCGGTCTGATTATCTGAAAACCCATTATGGTTCTGCCTTACACGTTTAAATGTTGAGTGCTGTTTTTGGTTTGCGATAGGAAATCCAGAGATCAAAGATGACCCTGGACACAAAAATGGCAGTAAACATGGATGCCAAAATACCCAGAGTAAGGGTGACGGCAAATCCTCTTACGGGTCCGGTACCGAACTGATAAAGAATAAGGGCCGCTATGACAGTGGTGACATTGGCATCCAGAATGGTCAGCGTGGCACGGTTGTATCCCTCCTGTACCGCTGCCCTGGGCGAAAGCCCTCGCCTCAATTCTTCCCGTATACGTTCAAAAATCAGCACATTGGCATCCACTGCAATTCCGATGGTGAGTATGATCCCGGCTATTCCAGGCAGGGTAAGAGTAGCCCCGAAGCCTGCAAGCCCGGCCAGTATCAGAATAATATTCAGGGCCAGGACAGTGTTGGCTACAACCCCGGCGAAACCGAAGTAAAAAACCATGAATATCACCACCAGAGCCCCTCCGATGAGGGCTGAGCGCACACCACGTTCGATGGACTCCTGCCCCAGGGAAGGCCCGACAGTCCTTTCTTCCATGATGTGCACAGGTGCAGGCAGCGCTCCGGCCCTTAAAACAACCGCAAGGTCATGTGCTTCCTGAACTGTAAACCGGCCTGTTATGCTGGCCCTGCCTCCGGAAATCCTTTCCTGGATAACCGGTGTAGAATAGACTTCTCCGTCCAGAACAATGGCCAGCCTTTCCCGGATGTTTTCCCCGGTGATCCTCTCGAAAATCCTGGCGCCGCGGGAGTCAAAGGTCAGAGAGACGTAAGGGTTGTTGCGCTCGTCAAAAGCTGTATGGGCGTTGGTAATATGTTCCCCGCTCATGAGGGTTTCGTCCCTGAGAACTACAGGGTCCCTGCGTTCAGTGCCGTCCGGAAGTTCTGTGATCTGGTAGTACAGACGGCTTCCCGGAGGAAGAATCCCTTCCTCGGCCCTTCGAAGATCGGCGTCCTCGTCTACAAGCTTGAATTCCAGATGTGCGGTCTGACCGATGATATCAATGGCCCTTTCAGGATCGTCCATACCAGGGAGCTGGACCTGAATCCGGTCCTCTTCCTGTTTGCGGATGTCCGGTTCTGCCAGGCCGAACTGATCTATACGGTTGCGGATGGTTTTGACAGCCTGGTCCATGGTCATATTGTGCATCTCTTGTTTGAGCTGCGGGATATATTCCAGGGTGTAGCGGATGCGGTCGTCCTCCTGCTGCACTTTGTCCACCACTTCCAGGTTGGGATGTCTGTCCCTCAGAAGCTGCTCCAGTTGACCCTGCTGCTGGCTTCTAAGGAGGGTAAACTCCAATTGAGTATCCTCGTTCACCGTGGGCCGGAGAACATGGATTTCATTATGCCTGGCATCTTCACGAATATCCCGTCCCGCCTGGGCCAGGGATCTTTCCATGGCTTTTTCTGTCTCGACCCCAAGCATGAGGTGGATTCCACCCTGTAGGTCCAGACCAAGGTTCAACTGTCTGTCAGGAAGGTATTGACCAAGTTTTGAATCCTTGATCTGGGAAAAAGTAGGCAGAAAAAATGCCAGGCTGACAAACAGCACCAGTAATATGATGGGAATTTTCCAACGCAGGTTGGCCTTCATGAGTAACTATCCTGAAATTAAATTAATTTTCTTATCGCCTTGACAGTAAAAAGTTCCAGTGCATCCCTCTGGATTTAAGGATCATTTCCTTCAGGGCAAAAAAATATACGCCCTGCCTAATATCTTGCAACCTGACCTTATCTGAAAAAGATGTGGTTTTCAGGCTTGACTTGATTGGTGTTGCCTTGGCATGCACCCGGGATAGCAGGACCGGATTATTCTCTTTTTACTGCATCATGGCTGGGATCAGCCAGGCCTGCGATATAATTACGATTGGCCTTTATTTTGGTGTTGTCGCCTATCTCCAGGGTCAGCACTTCGCTTTGAATGTCTGAAATTCGTGCATACAGCCCGCCATTGGTGAGCACATTGTCTCCTCTTTTGAGGTTGGCCAGAACGTTTCGATGTTCTTTTGCCTTTTTCTGCTGAGGTCGTATCAACAGAAAATAAAAGATGGCGAACATGAGGATCAAGGGTACGAAAGCAGCCAGGGGGCTGCCAGCTCCGGATTCAGGGTCAGCTCCCATGGCAAAAATTACGGTTTCCAAGAACATGTGTTTCCTCCTGATATGAATTGTTGTTATTATCGTGACAGGAAATACCCAAAAAAATGCGCTGTTTTATAAGCAACAGGCAATTTGAACAGGCGTATCTATCATAAAATAAAACGATTGTCCATAAAAAACAGTGCCGGGAGAGCCGACATCCTCCGGGCTGTATGCCTCCGGGCATGAAGCAGTGCGGCATGCAAAGCTCTGAACAGATACGATCAAGTCAGGATTTTTTCCAGTACTTGAGCCTTTCCTCATAAGCATTTTTCAGTTCCTTCAGTTTTTGTTCCTGCTCCGGGCTCTGGGCCGCCTCTCTGGCTCTGGCCAGGTGAAAATCAGCCCTGCTTCTCTGATTGCTGAAAATGTGGGCATAAGCCATATGCAGGTGAGCCATGAAGTTGTCGCCTCCGCCTCCGTAAGTGCGGGCCAGGTACTCATGCACCCGGGGGTTTTCTGGCATTTTTTTCAAGGCTTCATGAAAGTAGTTGATGGCGGTATCCCTGTCGCCCTTTTCAGCCAGAACTCTGGCATAGAATAAAAGAGCGAGACTGTCTTCAGGGTTCAACATTACTGCTTTCTGCAGAAGCTCGCCTGCTTTTGCCAACTGGTCATACTGAAAATAAAACCTGCCGGCCTCCCTCAGGAACAGGGGATCACTGTCATCGCAGGACAGAAGTTTTTCAAAATTCTGCTGAGCGTCCCGCACCCGGTTCATACGGCTGTTGGCTATCCCCTGGCCCAGGTTGGCCAGGCATTCATCCCCGGTCTCTTTGCGAAAGTGATCCAGGGCTGCCGCAGGGTCGTCATGCCTGGCCCGCAGAAGAGTCTGCACCCTGTAAAGTTTGCGGTTGTCGTCTTGGCGCTCAAGGAGATGGTCATCCAGCCGTTCAATGCGATTCCTCAAATAGTTGATACGTTCATCTACCCCGGGGTGGGTGCTCATGTAGGAGGGAATATCTCCACCAGCGAAAAACTGCAGCCGCCTGATCTTCTGCAGGGCTGAAACCGCTCCTTCAGGGTTGTAGCCTGCCTGGATGAGGTAATTCATTCCAATATGGTCAGCTTCCCGCTCGTCCTCTCTGGAATAACTTAAAAAAGCGGATTGTGCTCCTGCTATGGAGCCCACTGCAAGAGTCTGGCCGGCGTCCGCACCCACAAGAGCTCCGGCGATAATGCCCAGCAGGGCGCCGGCGCTGATTTTTTTTGAACGCTCAATATTCCGGGCAACGTGCCTCTGAGTAATGTGCGCCAGCTCATGGCTCATGATGTAAGCTAGTTCGGACTCGGTTTCCATCCTGGTTATCATGCCCGAAAAAAGGACCATGTACCCTGCTACAGTAGCCATCGCATTCAGGGATCTGTCCTCTACAACATCCACCTGAAGCGGGAAAGGCTGGGGCGGGGCGGCTTTTTCAAGCCTGGAAGCGATTTCCTGGACGTAGCCGGTGATTACCGGATCCTGGACCACCTCAAAATTGCTCCGTATAAGTCTGTGTACCTTTTGGCCCAGTTCTGCCTCGTCACTAATGGTAAACTCGCCGAATATAAAGGAGTTGACCTGTGATGCGGGAACACACAATGCCAGCATCAGGAGAAGGCAGGTGAAAACTTTCAGACGGTAAAGGCTCGGCATGGTAAAAACCCGGGGAGCTGTCTTAAGGACAGCCCGAGATTATGCAAAGCAGGGACTTTGCTTGCAATCTACTTGTTCATCATGTCCAAAAACTCCCTGTTGCTTTTGGTTCCTTTCATCTTATCAAGCAGAAATTCCATACTGTCAATACTATTCATGGGCGCAAGAACTTTGCGGAGGATCCAGACCTTGTTGAGCACGTCCTCGGACAAGAGCAGGTCTTCCTTGCGGGTGCCGGATCGGTTGATGTCAATGGCCGGGAAAACCCTCTTGTCTGCAAGGTGGCGATCCAGGTAAATCTCCATATTGCCGGTGCCTTTGAATTCTTCGAAGATGACCTCGTCCATCCTGGATCCGGTGTCAATAAGAGCAGTTGCAATAATTGTCAGGCTGCCTCCTTCTTCAATATTTCTGGCGGCTCCGAAGAACCTCTTGGGCCTTTGCAGGGCGTTGGAGTCCAGACCTCCGGAAAGCACCCGGCCCGATGAAGGGGTTATGGTGTTGTAGGCCCGCCCCAGCCTGGTAATGCTGTCCAGGAGAATAACCACGTCATTCTTTCTTTCCACCAGCCTTTTGGCTTTTTCCAGGACCATTTCCGCAACCTGGACATGCCTCTGAGGGGGTTCGTCAAATGTGGAACTGACTACTTCAGCGCTGACGGTTCTTTCCATGTCAGTTACTTCTTCAGGGCGCTCATCTATCAGAAGTACAATCATGAAAACGTCAGGATTGTTGGTGTTGATGGAATTGGCAATGGACTGCAGCAGAATGGTTTTTCCCGTCCTGGGCGGCGCTACAATAAGTCCCCTCTGGCCTGTGCCTATCGGACTTAAAAGGTCAAGGACCCGCGAAGAGTAATTTTGCGCTCCGTTTTCCATTACAAAGCGCAGGTCCGGGTAAATAGGGGTCAGGTTATCAAAAAGTACCAGGCTCTTGGATTCGGATGGCTCTCCATATCCCACCTGGTTGACCCTCAAAAGTGCAAAGTAACGCTCACCTTCCTTGGGGGGGCGGATCTGTCCTGCAACTACATCCCCGGTACGCAGCCCAAACTTGCGGATCTGGGAGGGTGAGACGTATATGTCGTCTGGTCCAGGCATATAGCTGTACATGGGCGATCGCAGGAAGCCGAAACCATCAGGCAGAATTTCCAGAACTCCCTCTCCTGAAACGGTACCGTTTTGAGAGGCACAGGACTGCAAGATGGCAAAAATCAATTCCTGTTTGCGCAATCCGCTGGGGTTTTCGATTTCATACTCCTTGGACAACTGCATCAATTCTCTCATGGACTTGGTTTTGAGATCAGACAGGTTCATGAATATTATCTCCTGAAGAAGTAATTAATAGTGGAAACAAAAAAGTTAAGTATTAACCAAAACTATTAGCACTATAGCACTACAGCGAAACTTATAAAACTTTTCAACCTGTCCCCAGCTTTCCTGAAAAGCGCTAAACAGATACCCCAAAGAAAAGATCTGGATTCCGGATTGCGCTGGAATGACGAATGAGAGCAGATCATTAAATTGTGATGTCATACCGGCGAAAGTCGGTATCCAGGAATACCGCCCGGAGTCTTTGAGAAGTTACAGAAAGTTGACTGTCAAGGAAGCTGGCTGCCTGGGCTAATGGGATTATACCTGAGTGACTTTGATGATGAGTCTTAAACACTGCAGTGAAACTAAAAAATTTACCTCCGGGGAATGGCCTCCCGGCAAATATTTGTAATAATCCGAAAAAATTCCTTCAGATAGAAAATGCGTAACCATTCAGAGGGGCCTGGGTATTGATTGCTGGTACCAGGCCCTGGGGACTGTCCCCGCTAAGTACTATCTATGCAGGTTCACACAGCTTAGCGTTTGTCATATTTCATCTGTGCAGGACAGGTGTCGCGGGGACTGTCCCCGGGCCGGTTCCGGCACCCCCTGAATGGTTACGAAAATGCGGGGTAGCTGTTCCAAAATGAGATAATGGAGCTGAAGAGGCTCTTTCGGCATCCATCATTCAGCGCTTTGCATATTGCATGGGGTATGGTTCTTCCGGGACCCCTCCGGCACTCACCAGGGATAGTATGTGTTTCCAGCCGGCTTGTTTAGTTGATTAAGGTGAGTGCCGGACTATCCCATAATTTCCTCGTAAGGACTAATCAGATACTGTCGCATATATTTATCAGGTTGTGTCCGGGGTAGCCTGTCTTCGGGGAATTTGGTCCAGGACGGCCACACGTCCTGGGGTGGATAAAATACTCTTTTCATATTGGGTTGATGACAAAGCCCGCGTTAGAAAGACATACAATATTTGCGGGAGCCGAAAAAAATGCCAATAAAGGCACGGTCCTGTGGTCTAAGGTCTGTGTCCGGGTTTTAATATCACTCCCGATGATCTTCTTCATGTATTTCCGGACTTAGGATGTCGGAAAAAAGGGACTCAACTTTAGCTTTGGCCTCAGGCTGATCAATCTTCAGGGAATAGGACAACTCCATGGAGATAAGAGTCATGGCCTGTTCCATTAGTCTTCGTTCACCAAATGAGAGTTCTTTGTCCCGGCTGATCAGAAAAAGTTCTTTAAGGACATAAGCTACATCAGTGAGATCCTTGCTCTTGAGTTTGTCGGAATATTCCCGATATCGCCGATTCCAGTTCTGTCCGGAATATCCGGTAAAGTCTGAACGGTCTTCGAGAAAAGAAAGGATTTTAAGGCCCTCCTGCAGGTCGCTTACAGGCCTCAAGCCTACATTTGTTGCATTGTTTACCGGAACCATAAGGGTGACATTGTTGCTCAGGATACGCACAATATAAAGTGTTGCCTTGGCACCCCCCAACTCCTGTTCTTCAATTTTTTCAACCCTGCCCACACCCTGAGCAGGATAAACAACCAACTCGCCAATTGAAAACACTATAGGCCTCCAAAACTTGAACCGAATCAGCCTGTTCGTCGGAGTTATCCCGCACAACGCCGGATATTACCTGAGCAGGCGGGATAAAAACACCCGGCAAGCTTATTATTTCGGATATCGAAGGAATAAGAGAAATTGCTGACTCCTAAGGTCATCAGGCTTCTTCATTGCCTGTGGAAGTTATCTTAACCTAAAGCATAAAAATAGTCCATGGCTTATCAAGACTTTTTCAGGGTATCTGTTTAGCGCTTTGCATGTGGCTAAGAATACTGATACCTCGTCCTCCTGCTCTTCTCTCTGCGGGCTCTGCGGCTCAAGGCCTTCTTAGGCCGGGCGTGAGATATTCTTTTCTTTACATGCAAGTACGCTTAAACCGGAAGAACCACAAAAAAACCTATGCGTAATTATTATTACCTTCACAAGTGGTACTCAGAGAGGGAAAGTCCACCTAAAGCGGGGACAGTTCCGGGTCACATCCAAGGCCTGATTGCCGGCATCTACATCGAGAACCGCCTGAACGGTTACGTATTGATGACCTGCAGGGCCTTTTGCTCATCATGAGTAAATATGATCTTTATTGAATTAATGGCCTTCTCCAATGATTGCTGTAACAGGTCATGTTCCCCAGGCGTGAACTTTTGAAGTACATAATGACTAAGAGGGGATTGATCTTCAGGACGACCGATCCCCATCCTGAGTCTGGCGAAATCTTTGGTGCCCAGAAGTTCGGTAATGGAACGCAGGCCGTTGTGACCAGCCAGGCCGCCGCCGAACTTAAGCTTTACTCTGCCCAGAGGCAGGTCCACTTCGTCGTGTATTACAAGGATTTTTTCAGCTGGAATGTTCAGGCGACCAGCATGGTAAGCAACAGCAATTCCACTGCGATTCATATAGCTTAAGGGTTTCAGCAGATATCTGGAGGCCTGATCTTCGAGCCTGACCCATTCCCAAAGCACAAATTCATTATTGTCAGCCAGACAGCGCAATCCATGCCCTGTTGCAGTCTGGATACTATCCAGCAGGCGGTCAATGACCAGAAAACCCATATTGTGCCTGGTGCCGGCATAGCGTCTGCCTGGATTGCCCAGTCCTGCTACGAGTCTGGGGCCGATCACAGGGTTTGTGGTGTTGTCATTGCCTGTCATTTAGTGACTAACTCTTGAAAACCTGTCACAAAAAAGAAGAACACTCGAGCCAAGACGGGGGGCCAGCGCCTGGCACTGGAACAGTCCCGCACTTATATCACATATTGTTGTAAAGCCATCAACTAAAAAAAATCATCAGAAAAAATCAGTGCGGGACAGTCCCAAGTCGGATAAGAGTACTTCAATATCCTGGGTAACGGGCAAACCCAGCCTAGCGCTTTTGTATCTGTTTAGTGCTTTGCATGTCGCATGGGGACAGGTACCCCCGCACTTATGTTTATGGCAGAAAGGCTTTTAGAATAATTGAAAAAAAATAAGAGCGGGGAGAGCCGGTCATCCTCCGGCCAGGAAGCCATGCGACATGCAAAGCGAAAAAAAGATACTATTCAGCATGCTTTTCCTCTTCTGCAGTCTCCTCCTCCTCCTCCTCTGCTCTCTCGGGTTCTTCTTCCTGCATGGGCGGCACCAGGCCCACAACAGCAAAATTTTCCTCAAAAGTCACTTTAGCTCCTGCAGGTAGTTTCAGGTCTTCTATGTAAATGTTGTCGCCTATCTCCAGTTTGGAAACGTTGACATTCACCTGTGAGGGAATGTTGGCCGGAAGACAGGTTAGATCCAGGGTTTCTCGAAAGAATCTTATAATACCGCCATCCTCGGCGCCTTTGGGGGTACCTGTGACCTCTACCGGTACTGCGACGGTAACTTCCTTGGTGAGATCCACTCCGTAAAAGTCCACATGCATGTATATTTTTTTGTAGGGATGACGGTCTATGGACCAGATAAGACAGGGCTTTTTTTGTGTTTCTCCGGCCTGGGTGTACTCCAGTTCCACTACGTTGGTGAAACCGACCTGGTTCCATGCTTTGTAAAACGGACCATTTCTGATTTTCAGAGGCATGGTGTCTCCCTGGGCGTTATAATAAACTCCGGGAACATAGTCGGTGCGGCGCAACTTTCTGGCTGCGGACTTTCCTGTTTCAGTTCGGACTTCAACTTTTAGATTGTAAAGCTCGGACATCGTTTACTTGCTCCTTATGCAGAACCGGCAGACATGCCGGCCTGTTAATTATTATGTCTTTCGGGCCAGACCAGGTATCTATGCAAATTTATTGATTTTATTTCTTATATCCAGGAATGAAGAACTAAGAACCAGGAACTATGAACTCTCAATTCACTGAGATATTTATACCGGTCAGGCCTGTGGAGAAACCATTATGTTTATCCCTGAATCCGTGAAAATGAATAAATTTCACGGATTCAGGTGATAAAGTTTGCAACCTGGCTTGCTGCCGGGAGGTAACTGCCTAATGAGAAAAAAGCACGCTTACGGATGATTCGGTATGTATGTTGTGAATGGCCTTGGCAAGCAGGCTGGCCACCGATATGACCTTGAACCTGGAGCTCGCCCTGGCCTTTTCACCCAAAGGGATTGTGTCTGTCACCACTATTTCGGAAAAGTGAGACTTCTCCATTCTTTCAACAGCAGGCCCTGAAAGTACCGGGTGGGTAGCACAGGCAAGAACCTGGCTGGCCCCTTTTTCTGACAACACTTTGGAGGCCTCCATCATGGTCCCGCCGGTGTCGATCATGTCATCCAGAACAATGGCCACCTTGTCTTTGACGTCGCCTATGACGCGCATGGCCTGGGCTGTATTGGGAGTGTCCCGGCGCTTGTCTATTATGGCCAGTTCTGCCCCCATCCTCTTGGCATATGCCCTGGCCCTTTCAGTGCCACCGGCATCAGGGGAAACCACCACTGCCTGATCCCCGAACTGCTTTAGATAGGTCAAAAGTACCTCAGCAGCAAAGAGGTTGTCTACCGGAATATTGAAAAATGCCTGAATCTGACCTGCATGCAGATCAATGGTCAGTATCCTGTTGACTCCGGCTACCGCTATGAAATCCGCTACCAGTTTAGCGCTTATGGGTACCCTGGGGACAACCTTCCGGTCCTGGCGGGCATAGCCATAATACGGTATAACAGCGGTAACCCTGCCTACGCTGGCTCGTTTGAGGGCGTCAAGCATGAGGCACAGTTCAAGGATATTGTGGTTGACCGGTGCGCAGGTGGGCTGGACCACAAAGACGTCGTCACCACGGACATTGTCTCCGATCTCAACTCTGCTTTCACCGTCGCTGAATGTACACACCAGGGTAGGACTCAATGTCATCCCCAGATGTTCGCATATTCCCCTGGCCAGTTCAGGGTTGGCATTGCCGGTAACAATTTTCAGTTCCCTGTGTCCGGGCATGAACCTGGTCCTTTTGTTGGCTGGGGCGGAAGGATTCGAACCTCCGAATGACGGGACCAAAACCCGTTGCCTTACCGCTTGGCGACGCCCCAATCAATTAATCGTGGAATAATAAAATGAGATGTTCTGACGGTCAAGGGTGTTGCAAGCCTGCAAAAGATTACCTTTGTTGCGGAACAGTGCGCACAGGCTTGATCCGGAACCGCTCATTACACAACCGTTTGCTCCTGCCTGGAGCATTTGCAATTTTAGTTGGGCCAGTTGTGGATATTCAACAAAAATAGTTTGTTCAAAACAGTTGCTGAGAATCAACCGCTCAAAACCGGTTTCTTTATAACTTGTAGGTCCGGTTGTCAATACTGGCTTGGTCAAGGCAGAACTGCTTTTTGCGTACCGGTCATGTGTCATGTACGCCCAGGCAGTGTCAATTATTAATCCAGGACAGACAACAAGTACATGCAGGCCTTGGAGGTTCAGGTTTATCGGCTGGATGATTTCCCCCTTTCCACTGACACGTGCTGGAATGTTGGAGACAAAAAAGGGTACATCGGCCCCTGTTTTTGCAGCCAGATCCATGAGGTGTTTTATTTGAAGTGCCCTGGATTTATTAAGGGAGTTTAGAAAAAGCAAGAAAGCGGCAGCGTTGGCACTGCCGCCTCCTAGACCTGAACCCACCGGCACTTTTTTGTTCAAATATATCTTCAGCCCAGGTTTAAAACCACTGGCTGAGGTAAAAAGGTTGTAAGCGCGAAACAATATATTGCTGCTGGTTTCCAGGCTTTTGGGGCAGGAGCGCAGAGTCAGGCCGGGGCTGGAGTCAATAGCTATGTTCATCTGGTCCCGGGGCCAGCTCAGTGGATAAAAAATTGACTCCAGATTGTGATAACCATCCGGCCGTATGTCAAGTATTCTCAGGTAAAGGTTGATTTTGCAGCCGGATGCTAAGCTGAAGGTCTTGCTCATAAAAATATAGAAAAGGCGGCATTACTGAGGCAATGCCGCTGTAATACCGCCTTGTTGTTAACTTTTACAGGTTAATCCCTGATGGGGATAGTCCTGAAGATATTCTGACCCTGCCTGTTTACGAGAAGCATCATGACCTGTTTGGGCCTGGCGTCTTCTTCCAGAATCCTGAAGAAGTCATCGATGCTGTCAACCCGCTTGCCGTTGGCCTGCAGAATCAGGTCGCCGGGGGCGATATCCGCGCGGTGAGCCGGAGATCTGAGCTCTACCTCAGTGACAAGCAGCCCCTGTGGCTCACGAAGCCCCAGTTGCTCAGCCTCTTCCTGGGTAGGTGAGCGTAGAGACAGGCCGAGGTCAGCCTTCTCGCTTTCCGGTTCAGGCCCTGGACGCTCTTCTAAGCGAGCCAGGTCTCTTTCACCCAGGGTTATAGTAACTTCTTTCTTAGTTCCTTCTCGCCAGAAGCCTACGGTGGCTTCGGAGCCTGGAGAAAGCTGACCGATTTTCCTTGTGAGGTCGGACGAATCCTCAACAGGTTCACCGTTCAGCTGCACTATAACGTCCCCGGCCTGCATCCCTGCTTTTTCGGCGGGATCACCCGGCGTTACCCCGGCAACCAGAGCTCCCCTGGCTTCTTCCAGTTCCAGGGCACTGGCAATATCCTGGTCGACGTTCTGGATGGTTACCCCCAGCCAGCCCCGGCTGACCTTCTGGTCGGTCTTGAGCTGATGTATGATGTTTTCAGCCATGGTACTTGGAATGGCAAATCCGATTCCCTGACCCGCAGCCACAATGGCGGTATTAATTCCTATCACCTCGCCCTGGAGGTTTAAAAGAGGTCCGCCGCTGTTCCCTGGATTGATGGAGGCATCAGTCTGGATGAAATTATCATAAGGCCCGGCACCGATTACCCGTCCCTTGGCGCTGATAATGCCGGCGGTAACCGTGTGGTTGAGGCCGAAGGGATTTCCTATAGCCACCACCCACTGCCCTACCTTCATATCATCTGAGTTGCCGAACTGCAGAGTAGGCAGGTCAATGTCAGTATCCAGTTTTATAAGAGCCAGGTCTGTTTCGGGATCTGTGCCCACCATCCGGGCGTCAAAGGTCTTTTCTTCATCATCCAGACTGAATGTGGCCTTGATCTGGTCAGCACCTTCAACTACATGGTTGTTGGTGACAACATATCCGTCCTCAGAAATTATAAAACCTGATCCAAGTGATCGCTGTTCTCTGGGTTGGCGGTCCCGTTCTCCGAAAAAACGCTCAAACTGGTCAAAAAATTCTTCAAAGGGGTGTCCACGGTCTCCGAATCCCCGGAAAAAATCGCCCATGTCAGGTCGCTCAACTTTTTTGACCGTGCTGATATTGACTACGGCTGGACCTGCTTTTTCAGCCAGATCCGAAAACTCGGGCAGAGAAGCACCAGCTAAGCCGCCTGACCATAAAAAAATTAGGATCAACAATAGGACAGATCTGATATATAAGCGCATTGTTCCTCCAGAAAATGGTTTTTATAGTTGTTGAGAAGGGGTGAATGCCCAGGAATCGGATTTTGTGTATCAGTTTAGCGCTTTCCTTCTAACACTACAGCGAAACTTATTGATTGACCTCCGGGGACTGGCTCTCCCCGCACTTATTTTTAAAACCTGTCAAACTTCCTTCAGAAAAATAAGTGCGGGGGTGCCTGTCCCCAATTTCGA
>PWSL01000231.1 GCA_003563255.1 Desulfonatronospira sp.
AATGATCACCGGGGACCACGCCCTGACAGCGGTATCCATTGCCGACGAGCTGGGCATCGGGGACGGGCGCACCTTTCTGGCGGGCAAGGACCTGGAAAAGATGAGTGATGAGGAACTTGAACAGAAAGTCCCCGGGGTGGACGTCTACGCCCGCACCAGCCCGGAACACAAGCTCAGGCTGGTGCAGGCCCTGCAGGCCGGGGGCAACATCGTGGCCATGACCGGGGACGGAGTCAACGATGCCCCGGCCCTCAAGCGGGCCGATGTGGGCGTGGCCATGGGCAAAGGCGGCACCGAGGCCGCCAGGGAAGCCTCGGACGTGGTCCTGGCCGACGACAATTTCGCCTCCATCGCCAATGCCGTGGAAGAAGGCCGGACCATTTACGACAACCTGAAAAAGGCCATCCTGTTCATCCTGCCCACCAACGGAGGGCAGGCCCTGGTGGTCATGGCTTCCATTGTTCTGGGCATCGGCCTTCTGGGCGAAGGAGGGGAGTACACCCTGCCCATCAGCCCGCCCCAGATTCTGTGGATCAATATGATCATAGCAGTCACCCTGGCCCTGGCCCTGGCCTTTGAGCCCCCGGAAGGAAATGTCATGAGCCGCCCCCCCAGGCCTCCGGATGAACCCCTCATCTCCGGGTTTCTCATCTGGCGCGTGGCCTCGGTATCCGTGCTCCTGGTCATCGGCACTCTGTGGCACTACCAGTATATGCTGTCCGGAGGTGCTTCCCATGAACTGGCCTCCACCACGGCCATCAACACCCTGGTGGTGGGACAGGTCTTCTACCTGATAAACAGCCGGTTCATCCACGAACCGGCCTGGAGCATCCAGGGTTTTGTGGGCAGCAGGGCGGTGCTTATCTCCATTGCCGTCCTGGCCGTACTGCAGATTGGCTTTACTTACCTGCCTTTCATGCAGTACATCTTCCAGACCGAACCGGTCTGCCTGGAGTCCTGGGTCAGGATAGTACTCTTCGGCATCATAGTCTTTCTGGCTGTGGAACTGGAAAAGGCCTTTTTCCGGAGAAGAACCGGCGATTAAACATCAGGACACGGCTATAAGCATGACTCCGGCCAGCATGACCAGGGTGGCCGTCACCCTGGTCTTCATATCCTTCTCCAGAAAATAGATCCCGCCTATGAGCACCCCCAGCACGATACTGGTCCTTTTTATGGCAATGACGTAAGGCACCAGCCCGATCTTTATGGCCGCCATCTGGCACACGAAGCCCACCCCTGTGACCAGGCCTATAAGCAGCAAAGGAATGAGATTGGCCTGCATCCTGCCCCGCAGTCTGCCCCGCATGCAGAAAAGCACCACTGTCAATCCCAGAGATATAAACCCCTGTACGCACACCGCCCAGAAGAAGGGGCTGGTGGCCATGACCCCCAGCTTGTCCATGTTGGCGGCCACGCTCCAGATAAGGGCCACCGCCAGCATCAGCCTGGCCCCGGGATCGCGTACCAGTGCCCTCAGGGGGCTTAGAAGCGAGGTATCTTTGCCCACCCCCAGAAGATAAGAACCGCCAACGATAAAAAGCACCCCCACATAACCCAGAGGGGCCGGAATATCTCCTACCAGCAAGGGGGAGGTAAAGAGCAGGAAAGCCGGGGTAAAACTCAAAAGGGGCAGGGGGATGGAGAGATCCGATGTGCTTATGGCCCGGATGTAGAGTACCGTGGCCAGGATGTTCAGGCCGCCCCCCACAAGAAGGGCCGTCCAGAACTGGACCGGCAGGTGCTCCGGTATGGGGGGGAAAAAGATAAGGGGCAGGATAAAGGGCAGACTGAAGACCTTCCACACCCAGGCAATGGTGAATACGTCCATGCTCTGCAGGCTTTTCTTGCACAGCCCGTCCTTGGCCGCTTCGCACACGGCGGTGATAAAGGCCAGAATGATCCACATGTGCCAGTCTACCCGGTCCGGGTCCATTGTCTGGGATTGTTGCCCAGGCTGCAGAATACCTCATAAGAAATGCTGTTCAGCCATCCGGCCATCTCCCGGGCGCTCACGGCCTGTGATCCATAACCGCCAAGGGCGTATACCCCGCATCCAGGCGCAATGTCTTCCACCCGGGTTGCATCCACCACGCTCAGCTGCATGCAGACCCGGCCCAGTACAGGCAGCCTCTGTCCCTGGAAAAACATCCACCCCCGATTGGACAACCCTCTGAAATAGTTGTCTGCATAGCCACAGCCTATGATGGCGATGCGCATATCCCTGGGGGCGGTAAAGCAGAGACCGTAGCTTACCCCGCCCCCTTTTTTCAGATCATGCACCGCCAGCACCGGGGCCCTGACCTGCATGGCCTGGGCCAGGCCCTGCCCTTTAGAGGCCCAGGGGGTGTTTTCAAAGGGATTATCCCCGTAAAGTGAGATGCCCGGCCGCACGCAGTCCAGATGGGTCTCTGGGTGGGCCAGAATGGCTGCGGAATTGGCCAGAGATCTTTCAAATTCATGTCCCCTGGCCTGCATGGCCTGACAGCACTTTTCGTAAATCTCGAGCTGGCGCAGCACCTCCTGCCTGCCCCGGACATTGTCGGCCAGGCTCAGGTGTGAGGCCAGCATATGCAGCTTCAGTCCCTGACACTGCTCCCAGAATTCAAGCAAATGCAGGATGTCGGCAGGCCTGAAACCCAGCCGGTTCATGCCGGTTTCAAGCTTGAGGGTCACCGGGATTACCCGGGAATCCCTGCAGGCAACCTCTTTGAGGGCCTTCAGCTGCTCCCAGGAATGGATAAAGGGAATGATTTCGCGTTGATACAGTAGCTGGTAATCCTCAGGCGTCACCGGCCCCAGCAGGGAGTAGATAAAAGGCTGGTCCAGGCAGTCTCTAAGACGCGCTCCTTCCTGCACGCTGCCCACGCCGAAACGACGCGCTCCGGCTGAATACAGGCAGCGGGCCGCCTCTTCCAGGCCGTGCCCGTAGGCATCGGCTTTGACCACCGCCATGATTCTACTGGTGGTTTTACTGCAAAGCAGGGCATAATTATCCCTGATGAGTCCGGAATCAATCTCTACCCTGAGCATGTTTCGCCTTCCTGGTTATCCGCCGATGGAAGACATGACCCGCCGGCACAGGCTGTTCTCCTGCTTTTCCCTGGACCACAGCTTATGTCCCATGGGCTTTCTGCGTCCGGCCCGCTCCATGACCAGGCGCAACCTGTCCGGGCCGATTTTCCGGGAACGGATAAGGGGCAGGAGATTATATTCTTTGTCCGAAAAAAGGCAGGTGCGCAGACGTCCGTTGGCGGTAATACGCAGGCGGTTGCAGGTTCCGCAGAAATGCTCGCTCAGCGGGGAGATCACCCCCACCCGCCCCAGACCCCGCCCGGGCCTGAACATACGCGCCGGGCCATGGTTGCGGCTCAGACTTCCCACAGGCACCATTTCAGCAATCTCCGCGGCCTGGAGCAAAAGATCTGAAGAGGACCAGTAATAATCTTCCTTCCACAGAGACTTTTCCCCGATGGGCATGAATTCAATAAAGCGCACATCCAAAGGCTTTTGCATGGCCAGGCGGATAAAATCCCCAAGTTCGTCGTCATTAATTCCCTTGAGGGCCACGGCATTTATCTTGACCCTGATCCCCTCTTCCAGACAGCGGTCAATGCTGGCCATAACGTTGTCCAGCTTGTCCTGTCCGGTTATGCGCTGATACTTGTCCCGGTCCAGGGTGTCCAGGGAGATGTTCAGGCCTTTGATGCCGATGTCGCGCAGGGCCCGGATCTTGCCGGCAATCAGGGTGGCGTTGCTGGTCAGCCTTATCTCCATCTCCGGGAGTTCGCTTTTGAGCCGGTGCAGGAAATAAAGTATGTCCCGGCGGACAAAAGGTTCTCCTCCGGTCAGCCTGACTTTCTGCACATCCATGCCCGAGGCTGCATGCAGCAGGTACAGCATGTCTTCGTATGTCAGGATATTTTTGTGAGGAATAAACTGAGAGCCCTTGCCGGGCCGGCAGTAAAAACACCTCAGGTTGCAGCGGTCGGTTATGCTCAGGCGCAGGTAGCTCACTCCCCGGCCGTAATTGTCCTGGATCATTTTGGTATTTCTCCTGGAAACCAGATATTGTTATCACTACAGAGACACTTTGGGTAAATTATCGCCTCGGCCACCGGGGACAGGCACCCCGCACTTATTTTTAAAATCCGTCAGTCTTCTGTAAGCAGAATAAGTGCGGTGAACCTGTCCCCATCCAGCGCTGAACAGAGAAGATTATTGATTCTCATGTTTCCGGGCTTTGGGGCCAGGACAAGGGATGATATTACAGAAAAACTGCGGCGAAGCTTATACCAAGAAGGCCGGGTAGGCAACCTTGCCCGTTTTTCCCGTCAGAGTCTGGAAAGACCTGTCTGAAAAAGTATCTGTTTAGCGCTTTGCATGTGGCAGGGGGACTGGCTCTTCCGGGACCCACTTGTCCCCAAAAATGAGATGTTTTAAGCACAAAATGATGCTCAAGTGGGTCCCGGAGTGCCTGTCCCCTGCTTTCCTTAAAATCGCTAAACAGATACT
>PWSL01000335.1 GCA_003563255.1 Desulfonatronospira sp.
GCAGACGGGCAGGGTCCCCCACCAGTTTTTCCGGAAGTGCCGGGTCCAGTTGAAAGACCAGGGACAAATCCTTTTCCTTGATGGTTACTTTGAACAGGTCGGTAACGGAATCCACCAGCTCTTTGGTTCTGAATTCCTCCTCGATGATTTCCATCTTGCCCGCCTCCACCCTGGACAGATCCAGGATGTCCGACAAGAGCCGGGTAAGGCGGTTGGCTGAGGTGATACCCAGCTCAACGTACTCATTTTGCTCATGGTCCAGATCAGTGGTGGACTGCAGAAGCTGCAACATGCCCAGGATACCGTTTAATGGAGTGCGCAGTTCGTGGCTCATGTTGGCCAGAAATTCGGATTTGGCCCGGTTGGCGGCCTCGGCGGCTTCCTTGGTGGAGACAAGGTCATCTTCGGCCAGCTTACGGTTGGTAACATCCCAGACAGTGGATACCATCAGATTGTTCTCGGGCAGGGGGATGTTCTTGGCCGTGATGTAGAAAGTGTCCTGATCCTGGCGAGCAACCGGGACATCCTGCCAGGTCATCCGTTCGGGATCGTTGCTGGCGCAATCCTCAACCACCCTTTTCTTGATTTCTTCCCTGAACGTAGCATCAGTGTAGACGACTTCCCAGAAGTCGTTGGGGGCGGCCAGCGCCTCCCGTGTGGTCCGGTAGAACTTGGCGAAATTATCGTTCATGTAGGTGAACTGCACCTTCGGGTCGACCGAATTGACGGCAACGCCCACCGGAAGATTGTCCAGGGTCGCCTGGATGAATGCTTCCCGTTCCCGCAGGGCCTCTTCGGCTTGCTTTCGTTCCGTAACATCTCTTGTGCTGAACAGGAGTTCCTTTGGGTTGCCAGCATTATCAAGAATGAACTTCCCGATTGTTTCAAACCAGAGATATTCACCATCATCTCGTCGATATCTGTACTCGACTTTTTTGCCGTCTTCTTCGTTGGTCAAGAATTCCATCAAGGCATTTTCAATTCTTTGATAATCGTCAGGATGGACAAATTCCATGACATTCCTGCCCACAAGTGAATCTAAATCGTACCCCAGGATGCTGTGGGAAGGACCGATGTATGTGTAGTTGCCTTCCATGTCGGTCACAGAAACGAGATCGCTCATGGTGTTGGCAATAGTATCCAGCAGCTGGGTTTTTTCCCGCAGCGCTTCCTCAGCACACTTGCGCTCGGTGATGTCCTCGAACGTCGCATAGGCCTGAAAGGGTTTTGAATCACCGGGTTGGAACAGGGGAATGGCTGTGATGGAAAGCCAGATATAGGAATGCTTGTCCGGATGAAACACGCCCCGGACAACCGGCCCAACGGTTTCTCCGGTACGCAGGGTGATCATGGCCGGATGGTCCTCTCCTGGAACCGCTGTGCCGTCTTCCATAATCATTTTCCAGCGCGGGTCCATGGATGTTTTGCCCTGCATTTGTTCCAAAGATATGCCGAGTATTCTTTCTGCAGCAGGATTGGCTGATATGATGGAGCCGTCGGCTGCCTGATAAATGACCCCCTGGGCCATGGTTTCAAACAGGCGGCGGTGTCTATCCTCGCTATCTCGCAGTGCCTCTTCGGTTCGCTTGCGCTCGGTGATGTCGCGGACCAGACAGATAACTTCTTCCTTGCCGACGGGCATAGCCCGAGCCTCAAAGTAGCATTTACCAGTTTGGACTTTCAGTTCGTACTCAATAACTTCCAGTTCTTGAGTATCCAGGGCTTTCTCTATGCGTTGCAGGATTAAAGAAGACTCCTGTTCAGGAAAAATATCTGTTATGTTCTTTTTCAACAGTTCAATACGGGGTAAAGCCAGTTTATCTTCAGAGGAAGCATAGATATCAAGATATTGACCGGTTTTGCTGAGCTTGATGATCATGTCCGGAATAACCTGAAATATTGTCCTGTGCTTTACTTCACTCTCCCGCAGCGCCTCCTCGGCCCGCTTTCGCCCAGTGATATCATAAGCCGCAGCAAATATAACCGGCTTTCCATCCAGAGTTATCAAGTTTAGGTAAATATCAACAGGGTAGCAGGACCCATCCTTTCTGATATGCACAGATTCAAAGGAAGTGCTCTGACTTTCTTTAAGATCATTCCATGCTTGGAATCGCTTGTCAGAATCAAGAAGGTGGGGATCAATGTCCTTTACCTGCATCTGCAGTAATTCCTGCTTGGAGTACCCTGTATTCCTGCATGCAGCCTCATTAACCATGAGAAACTTGCCATCAAGATCATGGATGAATACACCTCCCGGCATATTTTCAAAGACTGCCCTGAATCTCTTATCACTCTCCAGAAGAGCCTCATGGGCCTGCTTGCGCTTGGATATATCCCTGGTGAACCCCTGGTAGGCTTTAACCCGCCCATTTTCATCCCATACTGCGTAGGCATTTATGGACGCCCAGAACTTTGTTCCGTCCTTGCGTCTGAACCGGCATTCATGATCAACCACTTTGCCGTACTCTTGCATCAGGCGCATGAATTCCAGGCGGTCCTCAGACTTGACATATGTCTGGGCAGCAATGTCAGTGACCGACTCCAGCATCTTCTGGGGTGATTCATACCCAAACTTTTTGGCTAAGGCCGGGTTGACAGAGAGTAATTTGCCCTCCGGCGTGGAAGTATAAATACCTATGGGGGCGTTTGTGAACAGATCTTGACACTGTTCCGGGGTGAGGATGCAAAAGTCTTGGGATGCGGAGTCCTGTGGCATGGTTTGCTCCAAGCAGGTTTGGGTAAGAAAAATAAAAAAACTTAAAAACTTCACGCTAGACTACGTGCCATAGTCTTGTCAGAGCGATTTTGTTGACTACCACTGTTTATCCTCATGCCCTTTCTGCCTTAACTGCCTTCTCTTTGTCCACTTTTTTTATCCTATTAAAATAACAACACTTTTTCCCCAGCCAAAAACCATACCATAAATACTTTGGGGTAAAATAAAGAAAGCATGTTTTTTCCAAAAAAATAATATATGTCTGAAATAATAGATGATTTTCTGACAGATTCGGCTTTTCCTGTAAGCTGGAAATTATGCCCATGTTTGGGGGGCTGGGGCCACCGAACGAGTCTACCACAGCGGTCAGCGTACCCTGTGACCTTTCAGGACATGCGGACGGCATGGACTGTGAGTCTATGCCGTGTACGCCTGACTAACCCTCACGTAACCATTCAGGGGGTGCCAGCAATCGCCACCGGGAATAGACTTGAGGTGTACTCCCCAGGCGTGAGCGGCAGAGCCGCCCGACTGTCCCGTGAAACAAACGTAGTTTCAGCGTAGCTGGTTTCACTGGGATGTGCAACGAAGTTGCCCGTGCTAAAAAGATCTTCTCTGGCACGGGAAGCCTTCAGGCTTCACACGGGTGCTTTGCACACACGGTTTTGAAGAATAATGTTCCCCAGCAAGGCATTGCCCGCCTGGCAGACAGGCAAATTGGCATATCTCCCCCCTGAAGGATGCTCAGATGGGGACAGTCCCCTGGCCTTGTGTTGAATTTGTGATAATTTAAGGTACGGATTTTGCTCATTACATTTATTACAATATGTTAGCTTTATCATCTGAAGCGTTGCTTGTATAAAAAACTCGATTTATTTTTTGAGAGTATATACGGAAATCAGTCTGGGTGGCCAGGTAGGTCAAGGGCTCCCAGAGGGTGTCACAACCATTGCCCCGATTTTAAGGGGTTGGAACTTTTTAACTGCTGCGCCATGACGTTCTTGAACTTGGTTTGAAACATTGCTCCGATTTTAAGGGGTTGAATCCCAAAGCGGGCTACGCCCGCAACCCAGGAAATAAAGAAACTTTAACCACCCGTTCGCCCATGTCGAATGGCTGCGCCTACACCTCGTGTATTCAACTGGGAAAAAAGACTTACCCGGTTGAATACGGCTTTGCCGTAGACTGAATGTCTATTCAACCGGGCGAGCTCATGACGCCCAGTTTAAACCCTGCTGCGCAGGAACGCTTTAAGCGTTGTTTAACCGGTGCAGGCAAAGGTCGCAAAGGCAGGAAGGCAGGAAGGCGGGAAGGTTTTTTCATTTGCCGGGTAGACCCAGTTAAACCCGTCTGCGACGGAGACTGCGTCTATTTCACTGGGCAGGCAGAGCAAGGCAGGAGTAAGAGTTTCAACATTCATATCCACCGAGCCGGTGGCTATGAATAACATGCTCCCCCCGGGGCGAGATCCTTTTGCATTACTGCGCTTCGCAGAAATGCAAAAATGGCTTCTCTTCTCAGCGCCCTCAGCGTCTCTAACGAGTCTTCGAGTAGGCGAGAGACAATAATTCTGAGCGTCTGATCATCTGTAAAAAACTTTTCCGGATGAGGTTCAGTAAATGCGAAGAGCATTCTCCCCGCATCAGTTTTTCAGCTATGCATTAGTGACTTACTCCTGAAACCCTGTCACAAAAAACAAGAAAAATTTGAGCCATGACGGGGGTTCAGCGCTTGGCACTGTAAATGTTCCGCACTTATTTTTTAAGAAAAAGACTACTGCC
>PWSL01000146.1 GCA_003563255.1 Desulfonatronospira sp.
AATCCAGATGTGCTTCGCGGAAAGCCTGTTATCAAGGGGACGCGAATTTCTGTGGAATTAATTGTTCGCAAGCTGGGTGAAGGAAGCACTATAGAGGATATTTTGGAAGGCTATCCCAATTTAAGCAAAAAGGCGATTCAGGCTGCTGTTCTTTATGCTGCTGATATAGTAGGGAATGAGCCATGGTTTGAGCTGAACACAGGATTTGAACAGGGTAATGACGCTGAAGTTACTGGCTGACGAAAGTTGCGACTTTGCCATAGTAAGTGAAAAAATCGATGTATCGCTAATGATATTGGATAGTTGCAAACAAAAACAGATCGGGGTCAGACCCCAATGCCCAAATACAGATGGACGCTGATAAATGAAAACAACTTGGGGTCAAACCCCAATGCCCAACCCAGGGTCTTGCTGGTCTCAGCCTGCTGGTCTCAGAGACCTGGCCCCCATAGGAGGAACTGTATGTTTTTTGAAAGAATCGAATGGAACCCCAGAGTATGCAACGGAAAGCCTGTCATTAGGGGAACGAGAATTCCTTTGGGCATCATTCTGGAACAGATAGCGCACGGAGTTTCCTGGGAGCAGCTATTACGCGACTATCCAGAGCTGACCAGGGACGACATCCAGGCGACGCTCTTCTTTGCACGAGCGAATATTGAACATGCCGACATCCGGGAGGTTCATTAAGCAGCTTGGGGTCAGACCCCGATGGTTTCCGTTACCACTTTCTACTGGAGTATAGTTAGCGGGGTCAGACACTATGAAAATAGCGGGTAAAATTGAAAAGACTGCCATAGTAGATATTGTTTGTGATATATGTGGCGTGTCTACGAAAACCGAATTCGGGGATTTCGAATTTGCCGAGCTTTCTGCATGTTGGGGGTATTCAACGGCAAAAGATGGAGAATATCACGAAATCTGCTTATGTGAACCATGTTATGACCAGGTCCTCGTATACATTGAATCCCTTGGTGGAAAGGCGGTTAATAAAAAATATTGATTGGATCTTATGAGTAGCATGTTTAGAACATAAGGCGGCAACCAATAGGCTTTTGGATACAGAGTTCACAGGAAACAGATCGGGGTCACCCATTAAAAGGCCAGGTCAGATCCCCATGCCTTCATTAGATGTCGGCCATAGGAGTTTTGTTATGAATACTCAGACCAGCGATGTTCACGAAGCCAAGGAAAATTTGCCCAGGTTAATTGAGGCGGTCAAGTCAGGCGGAGAGGTGATCATCTCTCAGGAGGGGCAACCCATAGCGCGTCTTTCCTCGTTTGAAGGTAAGAAACCGGAAATTCGATTCGGAGTGCTCAAGGGAAAGATAAGGGTCTCGGACGATTTTGATGCCCCGCTGCCAGATCGTATACTATCTGAGTTTGAGTAGAAGCTATGCGTTTGTTGATCGACACTCAGATTTTTATATGGGCTGTTCTGGACAGCCCCAAGCTTGATCTTACAACCCGTGAAATCATCATAGGCGCAGATGTAGCTTACTCGGGTCAGACCCCATGCCCACTGGATGTTTACAGAAGAACGTTGGGGTCAGACCCCAATGCCTGTTCACCAGAGCATGCAGAGTAATGAGCAATAACAGAGAAAAATATTTACGTCCCTGAAGTGACTGCGGGACGAATACTGGTAATTCGCGGGCATAAAGTTCTGTTGGGTAATGATCTTTCGGAACTCTACGGAGTAGAACACCGTGTCCTGATGCAGGCTGTCAAGCGAAATTTGAAGCGCTTCCCCTCTGACTTCATGTTTCAAATTACCAGGGAAGAATGGGCAAACTTGAAATCACAATTTGTGACATCAAGATGGGGCGGAATTCGCAAAATGCCTTTTGCCTTTACCGAGCAGGGCGTGGCCATGCTTTCAAGCGTATTAAACAGCGACCAGGCAATCCAGGTGAACATCCAGATCATGCGGGCTTTTACGAAATTAAGACATTTGGTGCTGGATAACGAGGAATTGCGTAATGAAATAGAAAGTCTGCACAAGGAAACCAAAGGAAAATTCAGGATTATCTTTGAAACCCTGGACCACCTGATTAGCTGAAGATGCCGAACCCAAAAAGAAAATTGGTTTTACGGCCAAAGAGAAAAAAGGTGAATATGGGGCTTAAGTTTACAAAACGTGTACTACTCATCCCCTCTCGCCGCAGGCGATGGCCTCACTTTTCTCCTGGCAAAGTCGCCAGGAGAAAAAAGATAAAACGTCTGCCTTTAAAGTCTGCCTTCAAGTCGAGCGAAGCGGGTGCCTGCCCGGCACCTATCTCATGAAGGATATCGAGGCATCATGAAGGTTGATACTTTGCTGGATGTACAAGGCCGCCAATAATTGCTGAAAGATAGGTGCCTGGGGCTAATAAAAGATGTGTAGTGATGGGAATTTGAAAGTAATAAAGTCAATAATGTCGGTCAACTATAGAAATTTTCGCATACTCTCAATGAAAAATTTGATGTATCGCCAATGATATCAAATGGTTATTGAAACAGTTCGGGGTCAGACCCCAATGCCACCAATGCCACAGTTCAGCCCACCGTTGCCATAACCGTGACTTTCTACTGGAGTATGGATGCTACCGGGATTTATGGCTTAAGTATAGCTTGGGGTCAGACCCCAATGCCCCGGATAAACAGAAACAGTCCGGGGTCAGACCCCAATGCCTGGAAGACCCCATGCCTTGAAATATTGTAAAAATGGGGTGTTTTAGAGGATCAAGTTCAATAAAATCAGGCACTTGCCTGCCCAGTGAAACCGGGTACCCTTTGGGTGTTTCACCGGGGCTGGTCTCAGAGACCTGGCCCCCAAATTCACTGGGACGGATTTAACTTGGGCGGAAGTGCTGGGTATCCTGGCTGTTCTCATTTTTTTCCTGCTGGCCTCAATGCTAATATCATACGGGGGGGTTATATGCCTGAATCCCACTTGACTGAGATTGTACAGACAAAAATATATGCAATTCGCGGGCAAAGGGTGATGCTGGATGCCGATATCGCTGAGATCTACGACGTGGAAACTAAGCGTATCAATGAAGCAGTCAGGAATAATCCTGATAAGTTTCCCGAAGATTTTTTCTTTGAGCTTAGCCAGGAAGAGCAGGTTTCTTTAAGGTCGAAATTTTCGACCTTAAAGAAAGGCAGGGGACGTCACAGCAAGTATCCGCCCAAAGCCTTTACCGAGCAAGGCGTATATATGTTGGCAACCATATTGAAAAGTCCAGTAGCCTCTCAGGTCACAGTAGCCATAATGAGAGCATTTGTATCCATGCGCAGGTTTGCTCTTACCTATGGTCAGATTGTGGAAAAGCTAAATGAATTGGACGGCAAGATGTCCGAGCATGACGATGTGCTCAAAAAAATTATTCAGGCATTATCGGAACTGGTGGAACAATCCCAGCCAGAAGAAACTAAAAAAGTCGGCTTCTTGAAATAACTGGGGCATCTGAATTTTAGTCAAAAAGCTCAGTGTATCTTTGAAGTAAAGCTTAGCCATATATGCCCAGAGCTGACAGAAAGATTTTGCCTGATACAGATTTACCCTTGACACACGTCAGTAATTCCAGCACAAAGTCATTTGTTCAAAATCGGAACATATATCTGCAAGCATATGCAAGAAGCAATCCAGTATCATATTTTCAAGCAAGTTCAGGACAATCCGGAGATAACCCAGCGTGAGCTGGCCAGGAAAACCGGCCTGTCCCTGCTTGCCCGGTTTAATGCCACGAAGTGGCCTTGCTGCAGGCAGGATTTAACTCGGGGGCAAGGTCAATTATTGCCTCCAGGCCCTGATAAACAAAGGGCTTATCAAGGCAACCAATTTCAAAAACTCCAAGAGAAAATCCGCCTATCTGTACAAACTCACCCCCAAGGGCATTGAGGAAAAGGCCAGGGTCACGGTGCGTTTCTTGCGGGGCAAGCAGCGGGAGTACGAAGAGTTGAAGGTCCAGCTGGAGGAGCTGGAGAGGGAAGCAGCGGAATTGCAAGAGGCAGGCAGTGAGGGCTGAGCGCTAAATATACAGAACGCGTCCGGCACGGAATGTAAACTTAGCATGCGACGTGGCTGAAAGAGGCACTTAGGAAAGGCAACCTGAGCCGGGATGAAGTCTGGACAACGAAGATTGCTGCCGGGAGCGAGACTTTCATTGAAAAAGTAAAGCGCCGTCTTGAGAAGATTAGAAAGCAAGGTCCAAGACTTCTAAGCGGACCAGATCATGCCCTGAATGAAGGTTATTCACCGTATGGGGAGTGGAGCAACAAGTTTGAATGGGAAATTGAACTGGAAAATGTCAATGATATCAAGGTATAGCAGAAAATTCCACATACCCACAATGAATATTGCGGCGTATCCATAATGATATCAACTGATTGCAGAAACAGTTTGGGGTCAGACCCCAATGCCCTTAGAATCAGTTCGGGGTCAGACCCCAATGCCCATCCTTAGGCAAAAAAGATGAGTCAAGGGAATTTTTTGAGTTTGCACAGTATGTCTTTGACATGGTGAAAGCATTTTTACAATAGGTGGTTAAAAACTCAGGATCAGACCCCAATGCCTTATAAAGAATCTTCTGCCACCCGCTGCGCTAGACAATAAGCCAGACTGAAAGACAGACACAGGATGTTTTGCCGAGGGCGACTTGCCCCCGGCAAAGCTGTCAGCACCTGCGGTGCAAAAGATCTTTATCGCCGCAGGCGATGGCCTCCTTTTCTCCTGGCAAAGTCGCCAGGAGAAAAAAGATAAAACGTCTGCCTTTAAAGTCTGCCTTCAAGTCGAGCGAAGCGGGTGCCTGCCCGGCACCTATCTCATGAAGGATATCGAGACATCATGAAGGTTGATACTTTGCTGGATGTTCGAGGCGCCAATAATTGCTGCAAGATAGGTGCCTGGGGCTAATAAAAAATGAGTAGTGATGGGAAATTGAAAGCAATAAAGACAATGATATCAAAGCATAGCAAAAAATTCCGCATACCCACAATGAAAATTGCGGCGTATTGCTAATGATATTGGATGGTTACAGAAGCAGCTTGGGGTCAGACCCCAATGCCACATGCAAAGCGATAAACAGACACTAAAAAGTCTGTTTCGCTACAGGGCTAATCAGCATCAAAAAGGGGCATGGGAGAAAAAACCTGCCGGCGCACCTCGCCTGGGTATTTGTAATTATCTCCAGGCTTAAGCCGCCAGTCCGCTTCCTTGTCCACCTGAAACCACAAAACACCCTGCAGGTCCCACTCCCGGGCCGTCTCAAAGGCCTTACGCACCCACAAGTCCCTGTCTCCGCCATCTTCAGGCGCAGCCGTCTCAAACACAAACAAAGGCTTGTCCCGGCTGATATATCTGAGTTCCTGGTACACCGGCTCGAAAATCTCTTCAAAACTCTGCCAGCGGCTCTGCCAGCCGTGTTCTTCCAGGGTATGGGTTTCGCCCCAGTTGTAGCCGTCCATACCCAGGACATCCACGTATGCATGCCCGGGGTAATAATTCATCACCCTGTTCCACGAGGCTTCCATATCGCCATCAGGATGAGGCACCGACTGGGAATTGGGGCAGAAAACAAAAAGAGCGTTGTCTGTTCCTGCCAGCATAAACCTCTGCACAACGTACCTGAACATCTCCCGGTATCGCCCCGGGCTTTCAGGTCCGTATTCATCCCTGCCACCGCCCCAGTGATAACGTTCCAGGTTCATCTCGTGGGCAAACCGGATCATAACCGGGTATTTGAGTTCATTTATGCGGGCTGCAAAATGATCTATGTATCCGTCATACAGGCCATGCAGTATGTCCCGGGCTGCTATCATGTGCTCCTCCCCTTCCCGGTCATAATACATGGGCTCCCAGGTCAAAACGGCCATGGCCCCGAAATCATGCACCGCCTCGAAAGTCTTTCCCGGAAAATATCTGTCTTCCGGATCCTGGGGCCATTGCAGAAAGAAATTGACCATGCTCACCGGCAGACCTGTCTCATTTTCCATTTCTTTCAGAACATCAGGCTGTGATGGCAGACCCTCCACAGCCAGGCCGAAATACATCCGCTTCTCCTGCTCTTGTGCAGTCTGTTGCCCGTTGTTTACCTCCATGCAGCCGGACAACCCGGCAACCAGGAACATGGCAGGCACCAGTACCACCAAAAAAAAATAAATTGCTCTCAAAACTGTCCTCCACCTTCCTCCGTAACTATTCCGGGGGTCATCGGTGGTGAATTACCTGCACCAGGCCTTGGGGACTGTCCCGTCAGTACTCACTGTGCAGGTTCACCAAACTTCGCGTTTGTTATCACTACAGCGACACTTTGTGTAAATTATCGCCTCGGTCCACCGGGGACAGGCACCCGGCACTTATTTTCCTAAGGTAGACTTACCACTACAGCGAAACTTATAAAACTTTTCAACCTGTCTAAATTGGGGACAGGCACTTTTGCCGGTTGCTAATTTGCAAATGCTTCAAAAATTCGACGGCAAAAGAGCCAGTCCCCGGGCCACATGCAACGAGCTAAACAGATACGTTATTTATCTTTGTGCAGGAAAGGTGTCGCCAGGAACTGTCCCCAGGCCTGTATCGCCCCCCCCTGAATGGTTACTATTCTCCAGGGGATGGTTAAAGTACACCGCCGCCGATAGAATCAGAAAATGATACAGACACCAGAAAGCTGTTACAGACAGGGCCAGGATAAGCTCCCGCTCGTAGTAGATGCGCAGCCCGGCCCATATAATTGAAACAAAGCACAGAAGTGCAAGCACCACCTGAGGCCACAGGGCGTACAGGGGCAGAGAAAGGCTCTGTCCCTTGGGTGTGGTCTTGAATGAACCCCGGTACCCCAGTATGGCCAGCAAGGAGGCCTTCATGTAAACCGGGAAACAGATGGCCTGCAGGAGTACGCCGTTGACAATTTCGGTGAGCCGGTAATGTCTCTGGCTCAAGGACCATAAAAAAATGGCGAAGGTCATAAAAATATAAGGCACATAAAACATAAAGTACAGTTCCGGCCTGGCAAAATAGGTGGGGATGTTGAACAGGATAAAAAGCACCGGTGAAATCACCAGCACAAATAATACCCAGCCGACGAAATAGTGCGTCCCTGAGAGCATATACTCCCACCACTTGTAAACCGGGAGTTCCCCTGGATTCTTCCAGAACCTGGACAGGATGGTTCTGAAAAGGCCCACCGTGCCCAAAGCCCAGCGAAACTGCTGCTTGAAGTAACCCCCCAGGTCCTCTGGTCCGTCCCCGAATGCGCTGACTTTGTTCAGGTAGGCCGATTTCCACCCCCTGAGATGGAACCTCAGGGAAGTGGCAAAATCCTCTGTCACCGAAGATTCGTCAAAGCCGCCCACATCCCTCAGGGCTTCCCGCCTGAAGATCACATTGGTCCCGCAGCAGAACATGGCGTCCTGCTGGCTTTTGCCCTCGCAGATATACTCGTAAAACACCGCCTGCTGCATGCCTGATCCCCTGGAGACCCTGTTATGCTCAAAATTGCTGTAATACTGAGGTGTCTGAATAAATGCCACAGTTGGATTGGCCTCCATTCGGGCCACCAGGGGTTCTGCGAAATCCGGCAAAGGGTTTTGATCCGCATCAAAAACCACTATATATTTTTCATCTCCGGGCCTGATGGCATCCCCCTGTACAAAAGAGTTAAATTCAAACCCTTCCGGTGGATTGCCGTCCAGAAAGCTTACAAAATCATTGATCATGCCGGCCTTGGCCCCCCTCCACCTGCGTCGGAAAAGACTGACCCCGATCCTGCGGCAGAGGTCGTCTACCTGCCGGCGGTACTGTTTTGCCTCTCCGGGCTTCCAGTCCGGAAGATCGTAACGGGTATCATCCAGGAAGTAGATTTTTTTGTTGGGATATGTCAGGTTGTAGAAGCTGATTATTGTATCTTCCACCACATGCAGAGGTTCTCGAAATGAAGAAACAATAATGGCCACCGGAGGATATTCTATGAGGCTGGCCTGAACCAGCGAGCTGTCCGAGCCTGCTTTGCCCTGAGTGTTTATAACCCGGAAGAGGTTCAGAAAATACCCGAAGCCGTGAGTCAGTACAAACGCCTGGGCCATTAGAAGCAGCAGACCGAAAAATTTCTCATACCAGGCATAATCTGCTATGATAAACAGAAAGGTCCTGGTCATGAGATACAGAATTATCAGTATCAGGGTCAGGACTATCAGCCCCAGGACCAGGTTTTTCCTGAAAAATTTGTTGCTTTCTTGAGAGTTCAAGGTTCTTGGTTCCTTGGTATCTGTTCAGCACTAAAGCGACACTTTGTATAAATTATCGCTTAAATAAAGTGTCGCTGTAGTGTTAGGGTTTCATGGTTTGACGTGTCAATCCATGGAGTCTCAAGCCTCACGATAACCTTAAAACCTGTAAAATAGACCCAGTTCCAGGGAGGCTGCATTCCATTCCCTTGAATCGTGCCACATGGCCCGGGTATTGATGCCAAGCCCGTTTTCAAACTCCCTGTTCCAGGCCCCCCGAACCTCTATGGAATCATTGCCGCCCTTTTCAGTCCCAAGAGTTAGTTCCAGCTGGTAAAAATGTTCCCTGGCTCCGCAAAAAAAGTCCTCGGCCAGGTCGTGGGTGAATTCAAAAGTCACAGCACTTCCCCAGTAATCTTGAGGCGTCCAGTAGGGGTGTTTGAAATCCTTATTAACAGAGCAGCCCTGTTCTGCGGGGCAGCCCTGATAATCAGCTGAAGTGTCCCTGTACTCCCCGGATAAAATGGCCCTGAAAAGCCTGGGATGATCTGTGAAGGCAAAACCGACTTCAGCCGCATACACATAACCGTCATTGCCATCGCTGTAATCCAGGTACCGGGCCTGCAGTCCTGCATCCAGCCTGCGCACAGGATTTACCTCCAGGCCGATCCTGTATCTTTGCGAGTAAATCCCCTGGGCCAGAGCCATGGCATTGGCCGCCTTTTCTCTTTTCTCATATCCCAGGATCACACCGGCGTAATTATCCAGATTTATGTGCATGTTCAACTGCCCCAGAAATAAGTCATCCAGGTCAATCTCCTCTTTCTGCATCTTTGTTCCCCGGGTTTTTAATTCTTCATCGTATGTCTTATAAGTCAGTATCCCGGAAAACGAAACGTGGGGGCCGGTAACAAGCTGTCCTTGCAGGCTGATTCCCGAGGCCTGCACACTGTCTGCGTACTCCAGGGGGGACTCGAGATACCTGTGACCTGTCACTCTTAAACTGTGCCTGGATTTTATCGGCACTTCCAGGCCTGCATCCAGCCTGTGTCTGTCTATGCGGGCCAGTTCCCCCCTGCCTTTTTCCCTCCAGAAACTGTATGTGCCGAACAGCCCGGGACTGGAACGCCTTTTTCGCATCTCCAGTGCCCTGGACGCCTGCCCGTGCAGTGGATCTATCTCCAGAATCGCCCGGTAAACTGCTTTTTCCCTGTCCCCCAGGCCCAGCACGCAACAGGCCTGGGCCAGGTCAAAAAGGGCCTCCTGGTTTCCCGGCTCGTGCTCCACCAGTTCCTGCAACCGCCGCCTGGCAGGGGCAAAGCGTTCATTCCAGGCAAGCCTCTTGGCCTCCCGCTCCAGGACTGCGCTTTTTTGAACCAGGTAAATATGTTCCAGGCTGTGTCTCAAATCCTGGATCTCTTTGCGGACGACCTGGCTCAACTCTCGCTGGTACTCCCGGTACCACTGGAAAAACGCCTCATATCCGGAGTAAATTGAGCCGGAATCGACTTTTTGCCGGAGGTAGACCAATGGCTGTCCGGGAAGTTCCCGATCCAATAGTAAATCCATATCCTGCAGCCTTTCAAGCAGTTTTTCATCCACCGTGGGAGTATGAATCATCTGGTAATAATCATCACCCAAATCGGCTTTCTTGCCCCAGTATGCAGTCCGGGCCGCCTCTCTTAAAACCACCTGATTATCCGGGTTTTCCGTATAAAGTTCACCATACGCTTCCAGGCTTTCACTAAAAGCCCGGGCCCAGGCCGAAACCCTGGCCCTGGTGAGCTGGAGTTTATAACTTTCAGGAAAGGTCTGCAGCATTTTTTCCAGGATCTGCAGGCTCTGACTGTGCCTGCCCATGGAGCCGTATACCTCGGCCAGGCCCGTGCGGGCTTCAAAATTCCCGGGGTCCTGCTCAAGGGCCGCCCTGTAAGCATTCACAGACGAAGCAAATTCCCCTCTGCCGGCCAGGGCCGAAGCCGCCCGGTTAAGAATCTCCGTCTCCACCCGGTCTTCAACAAGCTCCTGCACGTAGTGCTGCATTGATTTTTCCTCTATCCATGCCAGCATCACTTCAGCCTCAGGCTGACGCACATCATGTGCAACAGCCTCTCTCAAGTACTGCTCTGCCTTTTGGGGGTCATCTCTTTTCAACTCGGTCCCGGCCAGACCAAGAAGTGCCTGCTGAGTTAAACCCCGGTGCTTCAAAGCCTGATGGTAAAGCCTGACTGCATCCTTTAGACGTTCACTTTGAAGATAAGCCCTGGCTCCCGGCAGCAGAATCATTTCTTTTTCTCCGTGCCGGGCCAGAAAGTCATCAGTGTCCTGAGCCGCCCGGGCAAAATCTTTTTGCAAAAGGCCGGTATTAACCAATTCCACCCAGGACTGGAAATAAGCTTTCCGGTCTTTTCCGCGGTCCTGTCGGATTGCTGTCTGCAGATGTTTCCTGGCCTCTTCAAACCTTTGCTGGGCTATCAGGTTTCTGGCCAGCTTCAAATTCAGTTCCGGATCCTGCTCTTTTTCTGAGAGCGCCCTGCGGATAATTATTTCACCGGAATAAAAATCCCCCCACAAAAGCTGTCGTTCAGCAAAAACCATCCTGATCCTCTCTTCTTCCGCACCCTCAAGCTCATCCAGGGTCATGAGGTAAATATCCCGGCACAGCTCATATCGTCCTGCAGACGCTGAAATATCCGCCGCTTCCAGAAATTGTGAGACATTGAAATCCCTGGTCTCTATAAAGTCCCGTACAAGTGCTTCTACCCTTGAAACATTGCCCAGTGCTGCTTCCAGGCGAATTCGATTCAGCTCGGCCTGCGGGCTTTGGGGGTAACTTTCCTGCACCCTGTCCAGGACCTCCCCGGCCCTGGACAAATGATCCCTGTTCCAGCCTGCCAGAAGAAGTTCCACCAGCATAATCAGCGCGTCATGCTCCGAAATTCTTTCTTCCCTGGGAACAATTGTCTGCTTTGCCAGGGCTGGACTTAATCCTGCTGCTGCCAGGGCCAGGAGGATAATCAGCACTGTCCACAGGCCTGCTTTTATTATCACTGCGGGCTCCCTAGTCCCCAAGGGTCTTTTCCAGTTCCTCGATGGCTTCGTCATACCTCTCGGCCCACATGAGCACCTGGGCATAGTGACGTCTGACCTGGTTGTCCCCGGGCCTGGATTCCAGGACCCGCTCGTACTCGCTTATGGAGGACTGGTAATCTCCCTTCCAGCTCAGTACCCGGGCCAGCCTGAAGCGTACCCGGGCCTCTCCGGGGTACTCCTGCAGATAAGCTTCATAGACCTCCACGGCCCGGTCATACTCCTGACGCATGGCATAAATCTCGGCCAGTTCAAGGCGGGCCTCCCCTGTCAGCCTGTCCTTGGGAACCGAGGCAAAGAGCTCCTCGGCCTTGTCAGTCTCGTCCATCCAGTAATACACTCTGGCCAGCTCCAGCCTGGCCTCAATAAGGTCGGGCTTTTCCTGCAGCACTTTGCGATAATGGGTTATGGACTGCTCATAACGTTCAACGTAACTGAGCAGTCTGGCCAGCTCCAGTCTGGCCTGCCAGTCCTGAATATCCTCTGTGAAATCCGGCGGAATCCTTTCCTGCTGAAGAAGATTCTCCCCTGGACGTTCTTCCTGGCCCCATACCGGGACCGCAGCCCATAAAATAATCATGAAAAAGGTACATATGAATACTTTCACAACTCCTCCCCAAGAATCCGACCGTAAATATTTATGGCTTTTTCAAATTCACCGAGGCCTGTAAGAATCCCGGCCTTGAGAAAAAGGGCGTTTCTCCAGCCTGCTTTGAGATCCAGGGCATCTTCCACTGTTTCCAGGGCCTTCCTGGAATCGTTCATGGCCCAGTAAGCCAGGGCCAGTTTAAGAGTGACATAAGGGTCTTCAGGGTGTTTTTTGCGCAATTTGAGAAAAACCACCACGCCCATTTCAGGACTGCCCGTAGATATGTACGAATCCCCCAGCCTGTCCAGAAGCATATAACTGACTTTGCCATCCTGCAGGGCACGGCTGTAATACCGGACGGCTTCTTCATAATCACCTGCAGCAAAAGCCTGCTGCCCCTTGCGCCAAAATACCTCTTCCGGGTTGAAATGCATGTAGGCCAGGGGCGTCAATACCAGCGACGCCGCCAGAATAAAGGCAAAGGTCAGGTACTGCCTGGTTTTGGCGGATCTGAGACTAAAGGGCATCTATCGCCTGCCAATGGACTGGAGATGTTCCAGCTTTAGTCATCGCCCTTCAAAGCCTCCACAGCCCTTTCTTCATCCTGGTGAATTTCAAAAACCCCTCTGTCCAGCCTGGTAATGGACAAAAGCCTGCTCACATTTGTTCCTACCCCGCACAACACCAGCCTGCCCCGGCCCTGCATGGTCTTAGCGGATGAAATCAGGGCGGAGAGGCCTGAACTGTCCATAAAATCAACCCCTGAGAGATCCAGGGCGACTTTTTTTTCCCCCTGCAGGATGTAATCCACCATCCAGCCCTTGAAGCTGGAGGCATTTTGAGCGTCAATCATTTGCACCAGGGGTCTTATGACCAGCACATCCCCATATGTTCTGGATTCAAAGTCCATTGCCACTTCCTTTACCGTCTTGGAATCCACTGCCGGATTGAACATAAAGGCCTGTCAGGTCGTCAATAAAGCCCACTATCCCGGAAGCCGCCTCAGCAACCTCATTGGGCAGGTCCTTTATTCTGAAACCTCCCCTGGACATGGAGCTGAAGCAAAGCTGTCTGAAAGCCTCGTATCCGAAAATCTTATCTCCGTTGACCAGGCACTCGTAAAAACCATCAGTATACATGAAAAGCTCCCAGTCTCCAGTGCATTGCATACCGGCTGCCGGAAACTCATCTTCCAGCAAGCCCAGCAGGACTGATGTAGGCTCAATCTCCTGCAGACCACGGCTGTCCCGGAAAAAAGCCGGGCAATGACCGGCATTAATATATTCCAGACTGTTTTTATGCGGATCAATGTCCAAAGCCATGAGAGTAACAAAGTCCCCCATATTTCCCACAGTCTGCATGAGCTGCCTGTTGAGATTACTGACAAGCTTGGACAGGGGAATGACGGCGGCATACTCGAAATGAAAAAAACTGCGCACCATGGACATTATAAAGGCCGCCCTGGCCCCGTGCCCGGACACATCTGCAACTACACATCTCAAACACTCATTTTCCAGGGGCAGATAATCATAATAGTCCCCCCCGGCCAGCCCTGAGGGCTTGTAAAAACCGTGCACATGCAGATGGCGGTTGCTGTAACCCCCTGCAGGCAGAATGCTTCGCTGCAGCTCATCCATAGCCTCCAGTTCCCGGGACAGTTCTTTGTGGGCCGCCTGCGCTGAACGTCTGGCCTGCAGAAGCTCCAGGTGGTTCTTTATTCTGGCCTTTATAATGGGAAAGTGGTAGGGTTTGGCTATGTAATCCACAGCTCCTATGGAAAGTCCATAAGCTTCATCTTCGGAGTCGGATTTACCTGTCACAAATATTATTGGGATGCCGGCAGTACCGGGATTGGCCTTGATCCTTCTGCATACTTCGTAACCGTCAATCCCGGGCATCAAAATATCCAGAAGAATAAGGTCAGGTGGGTCGGCTCCAAAAACTATCCTCAGGGCCTTTTCCCCGTCCAGGGCTGATTGAACCGTGTAATCCTTTTTAAGCAGCGTGCTCAGAATACGGATATTCTGGTTTGAGTCATCCACCAGCAGTATTTTGTAATATTGTCTGGAATTGTCCTGCATGTTGTCCTTGCTGCTTATGTCCCTACCTCTTCAGGGCTATTAAGGTCAAGCTGTCACGCCTTGTTTCCAGGAGCCTTTTACAGTGAAAACCCGGTATTGACCATTTATCAGCACTAAAATATCTTTTTATTCCGGGTTGCGGGCACAGTCCGCCCTGGTCAGTGACATTGGATAAAAACCGGGGTATACCCCGCGGCTAAAGGAGATGACGTGAGCGCCTTAACACAGATCAGGCGCAGGGAAGTCCTGGGCTGGGCCATGTATGATTTCGCCAACCAGGCCTATACCACCCTCATCATCACCGTAATCTACGGAGTGGTCTTTACCCGAGTAATCGTAGGCGACGGTCCCGACTTCAGGCTTGGCAATCTCCTCTGGAGCACTTCCCTTTGTATCAGCTACGCTCTGGTGGTTCTGATGGCCCCCATTTGCGGGGCCGTTATGGATCATACCCGGAGCAGCAAAAAATTTCTCTTCGCCGCCTACCTGATCACAGTCTCAACCACAGCCTGTCTCTATTTTATCACGCCTGGCATGGTTGTTGCGGCCATGTTTTTGATAATTATCTCCAATTTCTCCTATTCCATAGGTGAATCCTTCATCGCCGGCTTTCTGCCCAAACTCGGTCCTCCCGAGGCCCTGGGCAGGATTTCAGGCTTCGGATGGGCCCTGGGTTACCTGGGTGGTCTGGCCTCTACCGGCATTGTACTGCTGGGACTGGGGGGTATCCAGGAGGACAACTTTGAAAACTTGCGCCTTGTAGGTCCCTTGGCAGGAACATTTTTCCTGGTGGGAGCCATTCCAACCTTTATTTGGCTAAGGGAAAAGGGACAGTCCAGACCGTTTTTCTCTGCTGGAAAGGCCGTGCAAAACGGCTGGGTCAGGATACGCACCACCATCTCAGACCTGCCTGTATTCAGGGACCTGGTCGTATTTCTGCTCTCCCTGTTTTTTTCCATGGCCGGTCTTTATATCATCATCAGCTTCACTTTTATTTATGGAGACCAGGTCATAGGATGGGAGCCACGAATCCAGATGCTTATGTTCGTTGTTACACAGGTAACTGCCGCATGCGGGGCCCTGGGCTTCGGTCTTCTACAGGACCGCCTGGGAGCCAAAAAGACCTTCAACCTGACCCTGGTCCTCTGGATGGTCTCCATCACTCTTATCTACCTGACACCTCAACTGACAGTTATGCTTAACCGTCTCATGGCCCCGGAACTGGAACCTCAGCATCTCTTTCTGGCAGTCGGCTGCCTGGCGGGATTGGGACTGGGCTCATTGCAGTCCTGCGCCAGGACCATGGTGGGCAGGTTTACTCCCAAAAACAAGGAGGCCGAGTTCTTTGGTTTCTGGGGGGTCAGCATAAGGTTGGCAGCCATAATGGGCGTTCTGGGCCTGGGGGTCCTTCAGATGCTGGTAGGTCTGCAGGCGGCAGTCCTTCTTTGCCTGGTATTTTTTGCCGTTTCCCTTTTCATCAACCTTTTTGTGGATGAAAACCGGGGCTTTCGCCGTGCTGCAGAATATATAAATAAACCAGGATGATACTCAATACTTGCTGTAGTGTTTTTTTTGCTTTTATGAAAATTGGCTGCAGATAGTTCCCTTACAACACTCTGGAGTTATTGCATTTTTCGATATTTAAAATATCAGGTGATGTCACCATTTTCATTGACGTGGCATAACAGTGTAAGTTAACCGCTCACAAAATGTCCACGGATGATCCGCAAGGAAAAAAAATGAATCGCCAGAGGCAAGATATTTAGAAAACGTGATCAATGTAAACTAAATAAGAACATCACTAAATATCCAGTTGTATTAATAATTGTAACTATTCATAACCTGATAAAACTGATCAATCTAAGCGCACCGCTGATATCCAGGGTCCGGAGGCTTTGCAAACTGGGCATAAACTACCTGAAAGACGTAGGAAGCGTTAATCAGTATCTGTTTAGCGCTTTTAAGGAAAGCAGGGGCTTCGGTGTTGATTACTGGCATAAGGCTTGGGGACTGTCCCCCGCTGATTACTATCTGTGCAGGTTCACACAACTTCGCATTTGTCTTTTTTTTATTTGTGCAGAAAAGGTGTCACGG
>PWSL01000510.1 GCA_003563255.1 Desulfonatronospira sp.
GGGCACTCAGTTGTAGTTCCTGGCACAAGGTCTGGGGACTGTCCCCGCTAAGTACTATCTTTGAAGGTTCACACAACTTAGCGTTTGTCATATTTTAATTGTGCAGGAAAGGTGTTGCGGGGACTGTCCCCGGGCCGTTGTGGCACCCCTCCAAAAAAGCGCTGAACTGATACCTTAATTCGAATCAGCTGTGCCGGGTTGACATTGACTATTACTTCAAGGCAATTTAACACTACAGCAAAACATATTAATTTAGTAACAGTTTAGCCCTTTTTAAGGAAAGCAGGGGACAGTCTGAAAAAATTACATAGTTTCGCTGGAGAATTAACCATGCCACAAGAAGTCAGTTTTTTCAAGTGGATGCAAACTTGGTTCAAGGTATTGCTGTAATGCTGAGCTAAGGCCTGATTGTCAATACCGGGATGGGGGCGGCCTTGACGATTTTTTCAGCAACAGAGCCGAACAATATCCGGTCTATTCCCTTGCGTCCATGGGTGCCCATGATTATCATGTCCAAACCTTCCTTTTCGGCGTACTTGAGGATTTCTTCTGCAGCATAACCTGTAAGGACCTGTCCCGTGGCTTCAATGTCAGTAAAATTTTCCTGGATAAATATGTCCATGGTTTTTTCAGCCCCGCTGACTATTTCTCCCACAAAGTTCTCGATGGAAGTTGGCGGGACGTGAAAGCCAACATATTGCGACAGGCTGGGAGCAACATACACAACTTTTACAGCGGAGTTCAGTGGTTTAGCAAGGGTCTGGGCGTAATCAGCCACTCTGGAACTCATCTCAGAAAAATCAACAGCACACAGGATTTTTTTTACCTCGGCCATAAAGCCTCCTTTGCTGAGTGTTCATGGAAGTGAATGCATGGTGCCAAATGCTGATTAAAATAACAAGCATTTTGAAGAACGTTAAAAGGAGTAAAATGTTATGCCTATTTATGAATACTTTTGCCCCGAGTGCAACAGGGTGTTCGAAGAGCTGGTTAAAAAAAGCGGTTCAGAACTGATTAATTGCCCGGACTGCAGAAAGGATGTTACCTCCAACCGATGCATTTCTGCAGGAACCGCTATTACCAAGCGGGAGCCCCGGGGGTATACAGGAGCACCGCCTGTCCCCTCCTGCGGCCCAACTTGAGGGGTGTAAAGCCTGCTTTGGTTCAAAGCAGCAGATACAGGCATTTCCTCCGTGAGTAAAGGTTTGCGGCTGCCACATAAAGAAGTCCTTTTCCGCTGGAAGTTACACACTTATGGTGTCGAAGCTGTGAAACTTCATGGTGAAACCGGCCCGGCCCTGGGTTGCTGAGCGCAGATCGGTGGAAAAGCCGAACATTCTGCGCAGGGGTGCCAGGGAATGAATGATCTTTTGCCCCCTGCTGTCAAACATGTTTTCCACCCGGGCTGATTTTGAGCCCAGAAGGTTTACGCAATCACCCACAAAATCCGCTGGAGTGTGAATTTCCAGGTACATTATCGGTTCCAGCATAACCGGGCCGGCCTGGGTCAGGGCTTGTTTCACGGCCTGTACAGCAGCCAGCCTGAACCCTATGCTGTCGGCCCCCCTGGCTGATTGCATCTTTCTGACCCGAATATGAACGTCGGTCACTGGAAAGCCCTGTAGTGCACCTGCCTGCAGGGCATCTTCCACACCTTCGTAGACAGCATCCAGCCAGTCCCGGGACCAGTTTTCGTAGTCCACCTCCAGGCTGATGCGGTTGCCCCGGCCCCGGGCGCGGGGTTCAACCTGGACCTGGACCCATCCATAGTGAAAATCTTCCCCCAGTTCCCTGGCGTATTCCCCGTGGGCTTCAGCTTTTTCAGAAACCGTCTCCTGGTGCACAACCTGCGGGTTTCCAGCCCTGAAGTCCACCCCGTGTTCGCGCCTCATGCGGTGCAGGACCACGTCCAGGTGCAGTTCACCCATCCCGGAAACAATTATCTGGTCCGTTTCACTGTCACGTTCAAAAAATAAGGTCGGGTCCTCCTGCAGCATCTTGTCCAGGGCATGGGTAAGCTTATCCTCTTCCTGGCTGTTTCTGGGTTCCAGGGCCAGGGAGATGACCGGAACGTAATCGCTGATTTTTTCAAGGAGTATAGGATCGTCTTCACTGCACAGGGTATCGCCGGTTCGGGCGTCCTTCATGCCGGCAGCGGCGACTATCTCACCGGTTTCAGCCTGTTCCAGCTTTTCCCGGTGCCGGGCATGCACGGTGAAAAGCCTGGCCACTCTTTCCCGCACTCCCTGGGCGGAGTTGAAAACTGTTTCCCCGGCTTTTATACGCCCGGAGTATATGCGCAGAAAAACAAGCTTGCGGCCGGTCTCCATGCTGACCTTGAAAACCAGGGCGGACAGGGGGGCTTTGCTCTGGGCCTCGAAGGCTTTGCTCTTCTGGGTCCTGGGATCCAGGCCCTGAACCTGGGGTACATCCCATGGGGAGGGCAGAAACTCGCAGATAGCGTCCATAAGAGGCTGTATCCCGATGTTTTTCAGAGCAGCGCCTGCAAGAACCGGTACAGCCTTTAGATCCAGGGTAGTCTGCCGTATGACTGCCAGCAGTCGTTCAGGCGGTATGTCCCGGCCTTCCAGAAAATCCTCCATGATCCCGTCATCATGATCCGCAAGTGTCTCCAGCAGGATACTCCTCCATGTAGCAGCCTGCTTTTCTTCATCACTGTCCAGGTCAAGTCGTTCTATGGACCTTCCAAGGGACTGGTTTTCAAACATCAGCTTCTGCCCGGAGATGACGTCCAGGACAGCCCGGAATTCCTCCCCCTGGCCCAGTGGAACCTGTACCGGCAGCGGAACAGCATTCAGTTTGTTCCGCATGGCCTCCAGGACTGCCTCAAAATCAGCGCCCGGGCGGTCCATCTTATTGATAAAGGCCAGCTTGGGTATATGATATCTGGTGGATTGACGCCAGACTGTCTCACTCTGGGGTTCCACCCCGCCCACGGCACAAAATACGGCTACGGCGCCGTCCAGCACCCGCAGAGCCCGGTCCACCTCCACGGTGAAATCCACGTGCCCTGGAGTATCGATGATATTGATATTTTTATCCTGCCACCGGCAGGAGGTAAAAGCCGAGGCTATGGTGATGCCGCGCTCCTGTTCCTCCGGCGGAAAATCCATGGTGGCAGTGCCTTCATGCACCTCTCCCATGCGATGGATTTTCTGAGTGTAGTAAAGTATACGTTCAGTCAGGGTGGTCTTACCGGCGTCAATGTGAGCGATAATTCCGAGGTTCCTGACATTTTGCAGGTGGCTGGAAGATGATTTCTTGGTTGTCATGGGCTTACTGGCTATAACTACAGCGAAACTGATTAATTTACCTCCGGGGACTGTCTCTCCCCGCACCTGTTTTGTAAAACCTGAATGCGGGCTATGCCCGCAACGCAGTTCACCGGGTTGCGGGCATAGCCGGCGTTGGAAGTATCTCTGTTGTATCAATATGTTATCGATTCAAGGGCGAAGATGACCAGAACTGACGTCTGGACAAAAAAAACCTGCTGTCCAGGCCGGGCCAGACCCAGCATGCTTCCATACCAGGAGAAAGACCCAGGCAGGCCATGGTGTGTCTGAAGTATTCTTCAGGTCCGTAATATACATCCATATCCTGTTTTAAAAAATCGCTCAAGTCCATATCCAGAACCTGGACCGCCCCGGGGGCCAGGACAGAATTTGTTCCGGCCGCTATGAAGCTGACCTCGGGATTGGCCCATATCATGGCCTCCCAGTCCCAGTGTTCTTCTTTTCCGACCCATACAGCGGCCCTGCTGAAATGAACCGGTGATAAATGCAGCCAGTGCTGTTTGCCCAGGAAAAGATAGTTCTGCTCTGGAGAGTGTTTTTCTTTGGTAACTGAAAAAAAGATGCACTCCAACTTATCATCCAGGCTGTTTTTCCACTCTGTCAAATCGTCCAGGCTGAGGCAGAAAATGTTCTCGATACCCGCCAGTTCCAGGGCGGTTAAAAGGTCCGGAGGAAGTTCCGATTGGTCTTTATCAGGTATAAAGACAGCCGTTCCTGAGCCGGCATAGACTGCTGCAGGGACCATCAGGGCCAGGATCTTGTTCCAGGCTGCAGCATTGCTGTCAATAACCAGTCCCACAAACTCCACAGGCCTGGAGATGCTTGTCCCGGAAAGGGCGGAATCCTGATATACCAGGCGCTGAAAGTGTTGAGCCGGGTCCAGGCCGTAATGTGAACACAGGTGGGCAGTCTGCTTTTTCATCCAGGCCCGTCGCTGCAGGGAGGTCCCGGCATAGGCGGCAGCCATAATCTCATCGCTGACCAGGTAAGGCTCTAGTTCTGAAGTGATGCTCATATTTATTAAGAATACAGGGGAGTTAGGGGTTTAGTGACTTATTCCTGAAACCCTGTTACAAAAAACAAGAAAAATTTGAGCCATGGCGGGGGTTCAGCGCTTGGCAGTGGGACTGTCCCCGCACTTATTTTTGAAAATCTCATGGCTGTAA
>PWSL01000137.1 GCA_003563255.1 Desulfonatronospira sp.
AACAAGAGCAAGAGCAAAATGTGGCTGGAGCCACGAAAAAATGGTGTTCCCAGGCTGGAGCCTGGGAACAAGAGCAAGAGCAAAATGTGGCTGGAGCCACGAAAAAACGGTGTTCCCAGGCTGGAGCCTGGGAACAAGTGCAAAATGTGGCTGGAGCCTGGGAACAAGAGCAAAGAGCAAATATCCTGAAATTTGCAAGTACCTGATTTTATAGCCAATACGATTCTAGTTACTTGTAAGGAAAGCAGGGGACAGGCACTCCGGGAACCACTTGTTGTCATTTTGTGCTCAAATCGACTCATTTTCAGGGACAAGTGGATCCCGGAAGAGCCAGTCCCCGTGCTACAATTTTAAGGAAAGCAGGGGACAGGCACTCCGGGAACCACTTGAGTATCATTTTGTGCTCATATCGACTCATTATTAGGGACGTGTGGATTTTAAAAAAAGCCAGTCCCCGTGCTACATGCAAAGTGCTGACAGATACAAATTAAAAGTTCTGTTGTGGTGCTATTTCTGAAATAAATATCCAGGCTTCCTTAATGGAATCCATTAATAGTACAGCGTCCTGATGGTCGCCGTTTTTGACCGCCTGCAGTAACTGATCCGCCAGGTGAGCAAAATCTTCAGCCTCAGCAAGCCAGTTGTCTTCGGCATGCATTGGCATAGTGCGGGCTATACGTGTAAACTGCTGTACTTCCTGTATGTCAGGTAATTGATTATCATTCTGGGCTTGCCTTATGCTATCCAGCATATCCCTGATCTGGGTATTTAATGGTTCTGTCATCATTTAAGCACCCTTGGTATATGTGTTTACTCTGAACCATGTAAGGCCGTCAGCTTTTCTGTCCCTCATCAAGGGGGTCCGGCGGTATTTCCGGTTCAGGTAGATCCTCGGGGTCGATTTTAGCAGGACCTTGGGCATGCCCTGACATTACAGAGCTCAAACCCTTGAAGAGGTCAATGGGAATGGGTATTACGGTTGCGTTTCTGCCCTCTGAAGTCATCTCGCGCATGGTCTGTAGATACCTGAGCTGCAGCGCCTGCGGGTATTCAGAAATAATCTGAGCTGCTTGCGTCAGCCTTTTGGCAGCCTGAAATTCACCTTCTGCACTGATGACCTTGGCTCTTCTTTCACGCTCGGCTTCTGCCTGTGCTGCCATTGCCCGCTGCATTTCCTGAGGCAGATCGATATGTTTAAGCTCTACAGTTGTAACTTTGACTCCCCATGCATCGGTCTGCTCATCCAGAATGGACTGGATTTTTGTATTCAGTTTTTCGCGTTGACCCAGGATTTCGTCAAGTTCTGAAGCTCCACAAACAGTTCGTATGGTTGTCTGTGAAAGCTGAGATGTTGCGAAATGGTAGTCCTCAATTTCCAGAACTGCGTGTTGGGGTGACATGATTCTGTAGTACAAAAAAGCATTGACCTTTATGGTGACGTTGTCCTGGGTGATGACTTCCTGGTGAGGGACGTCCAGAGTGACGATCCTGAGGCTTGTTCTGACCATCTTATCAAGCACCGGGATCAGTATGATGATGCCGGGGCCCTTGACCTTTAGAAATCGGCCCAGTCGAAAGATGACCCCTCTTTCGTACTCGTTGAGCACCCTGATTGCGTTCATCAGGAATAATACGACGAGTATAAGTATTGGGAGAGCGTAGGTTAACATTTGTACCTCCTGCTAAAGATTAGACTGGTTTAATATATATTGTCAGACCTTCGATCTGTTCTATCTGAACGTCCTGGCCGGGTTGCAGAGATACGTATTCCCTGGACTGTGCTCTCCAGATTTCCCCCCTGATCTTAACCTGGCCATGGGTTCCGGTCCAGTTGACGACTTTAGCGGTGGATGTGTTGTCAGGTAGACCTGTCTGATGGGTCTTTGGAGCCATTTGTGATCTACCTATCAGGTAGGCCAGTCCGAGCAGTACAACTGTCATTATAAGAACTACAGGTATTATTGTCATAGTAGGTATCTGAAAGTATGGGTGTTCAGCATCGAACAGGAATAAAGAGCCAAAGAAAAAACTGGCGATGGCTGCTGTTGTCAATAATCCGAATGTGGGCATGTTAACTTCCAGTATTATAAATATAAAACCAAGTATTAGCAATAAAATTCCTGCAATATTTGTAGGCAATACCGCCAGGGAGTAAAGCCCCATTACAAGGCACATGGAACCAATAACTCCCGGGAAAATAGCTCCAGGGTTGGAGAGTTCAAAAAAAAGGCCTGCCATGCCGGCTAAAAACAGAAGATATGCTATCTGTGGATGTAGGAGCCATGATAGAATTTTGTATTTGATTCCAGGTTCGAACTGGACAATATAAATGTCCTGGCTGTCAAAGGTAATCTCTTCACCGGCAACGTAAATACCCTTCTTTCCCAGCTGGCTTAAAAGATCCTCTTCAGATACAGCAATATGATCAATAACCCGTTTTTGAAGTGCTTCTTCAGCATAGATATTTGCAGCCTCTGTGACCGCCCTTTCATACCACTCAATATTACGGTCTTTGTCCTTGGCCACAGAACGAACCAGTGAGAGCATTTCGTTGATAATCTTTGCAGCCATGGTTTCATCCTGCTCTTCACCTCCCATGGTAACTGGTGATGCAGATCCTATGGTGGTCATAGGACTCATTACAGCATGGTCAGAAGCTGCAACCAGGAAAACACCGGCAGAGGTCGCCCTGGCACCTGGAGGATCGACCCAGACAATTACAGGGACCTCAGAATTGAGAATATCCTTGACCATATTGCGCATGGACTCAGCTAAACCACCTGGTGTATCCAGACGTATCATCAAAGCTATAAAATCTTCATCCTGAGCTCTAGCTATAGACCCCTGCAACAGCTCCTCCGTTGCAGGGGTTATCGGGCCATCGATATCCACCTTGAGGATTCGATGCTTATAGCCGTCGTTCTCAGCAAACACTAAATTGAAGAACATAAAAACAATTGCTGCAGCAAAACACAGTTTAAATAATTTCATTGTATTCTCTCTGTTGAGATTAAAAAGTTGGCAACTGTTGAACACGGATTTGAAAAGTGCTGACAGATAAATCATAAAATAAGCAGGGGCCGGTTCTCCGGCTCCCACCAGGGCTGTACGCCCTTCACTTCGGCACGCAGGTGCCGGCAGGCTGTCATACGATCTGCAAAGCGCTGCTCTGTTAGGCGCTTAGCATAAATTTCAAACAAACACGTTGTTTCATTTTTAAAGAAAGCCAAGAGGGTAGGCCCACGGAACACACGGAAGGGCACGGAAGTTTTTAAAGCGTTGCGAAGCAACGCATATTCTGTGAAATTCCGTGTATTCCGTGGGCAGTCTCTTTTGCACAGAAGGGGCCTCAATTTATGCGAAACGGCCAACGGGGACAGGCACTTTTGACGACCTCAAACCGTAAAACGGCCGGACTATCGGGTCATAAAAAGAGCCAGTCCCCTTCCAGCTCTGAACAGGTACTTCTGATTATAGAATTATAATACAGAAATCTTCAGAATCAATAATTATCCGGGGTGTATTTTTTTAAAACATTCCAGACAAAATTTTTTAAAATCCTGTTGTCTGGCAGCAGTGACTCGATATCAGGCAAAACAATGAGTGAGAGCTGGTCAATCATCCATTTCCCATAATGAAACCGCTTGTCAGGAAAGAGCACATGAAATGCTTTGGCTCCAAAACAAAAAATATACACCGGATTAATTCTGTTCATAAATGAAATAAAAAAATGTCTCCTTGACAGGGAATCCTGATGGATCGGACTGAAAACTGGCCAGTAAGTGACAGCTAGAGCATCCCAGCCCAAATGACTCTGAACTGTCTGCAGCAGTTTTAATCTATGTGATTTTTGATCTTGTGACAGGTCCTGATATAGTTCATAATATGTCCATACCGAGTAGGCGGGTCTGTTCATGGATTCTAAGAATGGCTCCAGCTTTTGATGTGTCAGGATGGTCTCCTGTGAGACGCTGAAACTGGAAATTTTGTCATGAGAATTGTTTTTTGAAAAATCTGAAACATGGTGGACATCACCTTTTGAACGCAGGCGGTCGTGTCTGAAATTGACATGATAATTGACACCAAGCATATAAAGCCTGGTTGCTGCAGGATGTGAATTTATAATCTTTGAATCCAATCCAGGAGGCTCCATGCGATACTTTGCTTTGATGAGCCGGGCCAGTGTTCTTGACGGCCATGTCTATCAAATACAAACACTTGATTATCCTCAGACCCGAAAGGGGTTTTTTCCTTTAACACTTGATTGGCTACAATGATGTCCAATTGCTTGTTTTTAAGTTTGTTCAGAGCATTGGACTCCAGGTCCTGAGCCTCAGCAGCAAATCCGATTATTTTTTGTTTATGGGTTTTATTGCTGCTCATGGCTGCAAGTATGTCGATGGTCGGCTCCATCGTCAACTGAAGAGATTCTTTGCCTTGCTTTTTAAATTTTGGCTGCGGACATGGAACAGGGGT
>PWSL01000169.1 GCA_003563255.1 Desulfonatronospira sp.
GGTATGACATCACAATGCAACGACCTGTTTTCATTCGTCATTCCGGCGAAAGCCGGAATCCAGGTATTTTCTTAGTGTAAGATCGCCCAGAATTATTGAGAAGTTACGATTGTTGATTTGTAAATTTTTCATTCCCCGACTTTTTGCAGGTGCATCCGATAAGGTCCATTTTTTTTGGGGTGGGGCACTGCAAGTGGCATAATATGTGCAAAACATCCAACGGGAGGAAATTATGATCAGGTATTGCATAATTATTCTTTTGAGCTTCCATGTTGCATTCTCGACTGGCTGTGCTCCATCAGGATACCATGAAGTCAGGATAATACCATCTCAGCAGATCTGGTTGATTGGTGAAAATCATCGTGCCGGGTACGAACTGCAGAAGATGCTTGTTTATACCCTTCCCCATGAACCTACAATCCTTCTGACAACTTTCGTCAACCTGGACAACCTGGGAGAAACAAGCTCCCTGGGACGCATAGTCCCCCAGCAAATCGGAACCTCCCTCACCAGGTGCGGATTTGAAGTCGTTGACGTCCGTCTGCGCACAGATTCCCTTCTTGTCAGGGAACAGCAGGGAGAGTTCGCCCTTTCCAGAAAAATCCAGGATATTGCCAGGGACAATCAGGCCAATTATGTCCTGGCCGGCACCTATTCCGTACTTTACAACAGCATCCTGGTCAACGCCAAGGTCCTGCGCAGCACTGACGGCCTGACCGTGGCCGCCACGGACTACTACCTGCCATACCAGGCCGCCGCCCTTGATCCGGCAGGGTTTTCAGGAGAGCACGCTGCCGGCGGAAAATTCACCCCCAATGTCCACACCGGGTTTTAGGCGCTTAGCACAAATTTCGTAACATGTTCTTTCATTTTCAAAGAAAGCCAGAAGGTTTTGCCCACGGAACACACGGAAGGGCACGGAAATTTTAAAGCGTTGCGAAGCAATGCATATTCCGTGAAATTCCGTGTATTCCGTGGGCAGTCTCTTTTGCCCCGAATGGGCCACTTTTTCCGCGCAGGCTCGCGGAAAAAGCCAAGTGACTGACCCCTGAAACCCTGCCTGCCCTGATAATCATTTAAAACAACGCTGGAAGCGTTCCTGCGGAGCAGGGTTTAACCGGGGCCTGCCCGGTTAACAGACCAAGTCACAGCGCAGCGGATTTCACCTGGGTGCTTGCCCCTTAAATTCCGAAGGACAGCGTAGAGTATTTAACCGGGGTGATCTGGCTGTCACGCCGGAGGCGCGAAAAAAATTTCTTCCCATTTTACCGGGGTGGACACAAAACTCTTTTCCTATATTGGGTTGGGTTGCAGGCAATGCCCACGCTAAAAGTTTCGCTGTAGTGCTACTTGATTAGCCTTTTGCGCATGGACCTGATGCTCAGAAAATAAAAAACCGCTGCAAACCCCATCAGGTAAAAAAGGCTGACCAGCAGGTTCGATTCCATCCGGCCCATGGTGCAAAGCCTGGTCAGCTCCACCAGGTGATAAAGGGGCGAAATCCGGGCCAGATACTGGCCCCACTCCGGCAGGCTGGAAACCGGGAAAAACGTTCCGCTGAACAGGAAAAGCGGAGTCACCAGCAGAAAAAAGGGCAGGTTGAACATGTCGATACTTGGTGTTATCCCGGTAAAGAACATACCCGCCGAACCAAATACCACCCCGCCGAGAAAAGCCAGGGGAATCACCAGCAAAGCCCAGGGGTAGACTGCAAAACCCAACACCGAAATAATTCCCAGGATTATTACTGCGGCCAGCATGGACTTGGTGGCCCCCCAGACAATCTCCGCAGTGACTACTTCCTCCAGGGACAATGGAGTGGCCAGCATGGCGTCAAAGCTCTTCTGGTAGTACATGCGCACAAAAGAAGCATAGGTGTTTTCAAAAAAGGCGTTGAACATTATGGCCGTAGCCAGAAGGGCCGGGGCGATGAACTGGATGTAGCTCAACCGGTCTCCCGCATAGACTACATCTCCAATGAGCCCGCTCAGGCCGATGCCGAATGCGGCCAGGTAAAAAAGGGGCTCCAGCAGGGGGACCATGAAGCTTATCTTCCAGGTGCGGCGGTAGACTATGAGATTCCTTTTCCAGACCGGCAGGAACAAAAAAGTCAGATCGGTTCTCTTCATTCGCGAAGCTCCCTTCCTGTGAGACGCAGAAACACGTCTTCAAGAGTCCCGCTGCGAAACAGGCATTTGTCCGGGCAGAACCTCTGTCTGATGATCTTACCCAGCCCGTTCAGGTCGTCGGTATAAATGATCAGCCTGTCGGTTAGCTTCTCGTGCCTGATTCCTTTTTGTTCCACAAAGCTGTGAATCTCCTGTCCCGGACTTACCACCTCTATCACCGATGTCCCGGAGAATTCTCGGATCAGGCCGTCCGGAGATCCCTGAACCAGGATCCTGCCGTGGTCCATGATCACTATCCTGTGGCAGAGACTGGCTGCCTCTTCCATGTAGTGGGTGGTCAGGACCAGGGTCAGCCCCCTGGCCTGCAGTTCACGAAGCTTGTCCCAGACCTGGTGCCTTGACTGGGGGTCCAGCCCTGTGGTGGGCTCGTCCAGGATGATCAGGCCGGGCTCGTTGATCAAAGCCCTGGCCAGCATGAGCCGCCTGGCCATGCCACCGGAGAGCTGACTGACCTGGGCGTTTTTTCTGTGGTGCAGGGCAAAGAAGTCCAGCAGTTCCTGGGTACGTTCTACAGCCTTTTGCCGGGGTATCCGGTAATACCCGGCAAAGACGAGGAGGTTTTGCTCAACGCTCAGGTCCGGGTCCAGGGTGTTTTCCTGTTGGCAGACACCCATGCGGGAGCGGATCTCCCTCCACCCGGTCTCGATGTCCAGACCAAAGACCTTCATGCTTCCAGAACTCAAGGGAGAAAATCCGTACATCATTCTGATGACAGATGTCTTGCCGGCTCCGTTGGGGCCCAGCAGTCCAAAGAACTCCCCCTCTTCCACCTGAAAGCTGACATTGTCCACTGCAGTGAACCGCCCGAACCTCTTGCCCAGGCCCCTGGCTTCAATTACCGGATTATATAATGTCATCAGAACATCTTATACGGCTCAAAAAACATGATCAAGATCCTGGCTCCTGACCGTGTTGTGCCAAAAATGGTAATAATTCAGGGGGTCCTCTATCCATAAATAGCATAAGATAAGCCCGGGCGGTCTGTCCGGGCTTATTGTTTTGTACTCCCAGGTGTTTCCAGGATCGAAGACATTGCAGACGTCATTTTCCTGGGCGAAGCGGTCCCACTCCCCTCCAACTTCAATGATGGTTCTTTTTTTGTCCAGCCAGTAAATGACTTTGCCTGATTATGTGCTCACGGCTTTGCCCTGCCACTTTTGTTTTCCGCAGTTACTGTTGACTCAGCTGCTGCACCAGGTCCTTTAATTCCTGGGCCTGGCGGGAGAGTTCTGCAACAGACTCAGAGGACTGGGTCATGACCTCGCTGGTTTCCCTGGAAATGCGATTTACTTCCTCTATGTTGCGGTTGACCTCTTCACTGGCGGCGGACTGCTCTTCGGTTGCGGTGGCGATGGCCTGGACCTGCTCCGTTGCTTTCTGAACCCGCCTGACAATATCCTCCAGGGCCTCGCCGGAGCGGTTGGCCAGGCTGTTGGCCTCCTCGATAAGCGCCGAAGCCTGATCCATGCCCTGAATATTGCTGTTGGCCCCATCCTGGATGGAAGAGACCGCCTGCCCCACTTCCCTGGTGGCCTTCATGGTCTTTTCAGCCAGCTTGCGCACTTCATCGGCCACTACAGCAAACCCCCGCCCTGCATCACCGGCCCTGGCCGCCTCAATAGCGGCATTGAGGGCCAGAAGATTGGTCTGGTCTGCAATATCCTCAATAACGTTCATGATATTGCCAATTTCCTGTGCCTGTTTGCCCAGGCTGTCCATGCTGGACTGCAGTTCCCTGGATTTTCCGTGCACCTTGTTTATTGCCGCCACAGAGTCTTCCACGACTTTTGAGCCTTCCCGGGCCATATCCCGGGCCTGGTCAGCCTCCTGGGCCGCAGCAGAGGCGTTTCGGGCCACTTCCATAACGGTGCTGTTCATTTGCTCCATGGAGGTGGCCGTCTGACCGGCCAGGGAAGTCTGGGATTCGGCCCCCCGGCTGGCCTGTTCCACCTGGGCGGCCAGGTCCCTGGAGGATGAGGCCAGGGATTCGGAAATGCTGGTGGCCTGACTGGCATAGCTGGAGATTATGCGGTTCTGTTCTTTGATGCGCGCTTCCGAGGCCCGGATTTTGCTCAGATCTGTGTATATGCAAAGCGAGCCAAGAAGTTTGCCCTCGATGTCGTGCAGGGGCGAGGCATCGATATGGATGTTGCGTTTGCTTCCCTTGCGTCCGGTGAACTCCACTTCCTTGCTGATCCAGCGGTTTTCCTGCATGGCCGTGCCCAGTACGGTCTGCCTTTTTTCACCATAGAAAAAGACTGCCACGTTCTGGCCGTAAAA
>PWSL01000010.1 GCA_003563255.1 Desulfonatronospira sp.
AATTGGGGACAGGCACCCCCGCACTTATTTTTATTAAAAATGATCTTGGTTTTATTGGAAAAAATAAGTGCGGGGAGAGCCAGTCCCCGCAGGTCAATCATAAGTTTCGCTGTAGTGTTACGGATTATTATAATAAGTGCGGGGAGCCAGTCCCCTTCGAGTTAAAATAATGTGTCGCTGTAGTGCTAATCAACACCATAATAGTAGGAATTTTACATGCATTACCTGGGCTTTTTCGGGCTGCTGACCTCGCTTATTTTGATGATTTTGCTGGCTGGAGCCGCCTTTGCTGAGCTGTGGAGAACCAGGAACTCAGGAGCGGAAATCACGCTCCTGCCCTGGCTGGAAAGAGGCCAGGCTGCTGTTTTGGCATTGGTTTCACTTAGTTCTTTTATACTGTTGTGGGCCTTTGTTACCCGCGATTTTTCATTCTCGTACGTTTACCGCAACTCTGATGAGTTTCTGCCCATGCATTACCAGATTTCTGCTTTCTGGGCCGGGCAGGAGGGATCCCTGCTGTTCTGGCTCTGGATTGTGGTAATAATGGGCGGTATCTGGCTCTTGTCCCCGGTGTACAGGTCTCTGGCCCGGGAAACCAAAGCCTGGTTCTGGGGACTTATGTTCATAATCCAGTCTTTTTTACTGCTCATGCTCACCGGACCCAGCAACCCTTTTATGGTGCTTCAGCCTGCTCCCGTGGGCGGCGGGGGCCTTAATCCCCTGCTGCAAAATGTGGGCATGCTCTTTCATCCGCCCATGACGTTTCTGGGCTATGCCGGGTTTACCATTCCGGCCTGCCTGGCCCTGGCCGGCTGGCTGAGCGGTGATCAGCGCAGCTGGATTTTCCAGTGCCGCAACTGGGTGCTTTTTGCCTGGGTCATGCTTACCGGCGGAGCCATACTTCTTGGCGGATGGTGGGCCTATATGGAACTGGGCTGGGGCGGATACTGGGCCTGGGACCCGGTGGAAAACGCCTCCCTGATCCCGTGGCTGATCAGCACGGCCTTTCTGCACACGGCTATTGTGGGCAAACAGAGAAACGTACTGCACCGCTCCAATCTGATACTTATCAATCTTTCCCTGCTTACCTGCTTCTTCGCCACTTACCTTGTGCGCAGCGATGTCATCGAATCCCTGCATACCTTTGGAGGCCGGGGAGTGGGCGGACCTCTGATGATACTCATGCTGGCAGGGCTTGCTTTGACTCTATTTGTGGCCCTGGCCGGAAAAAAGCACCAAAGTGCTCTGGATACTCTGTGGAGCAAGCAGGGGCTGCTCATTGTGGTCTCCTGGATTTTTCTGGCCCTGGCCGTGATAGTGGCCATGGGGACCATGTGGCCGGTGATATCCAATATCTGGACCGAGAACCCCATGGGGCTGGGACCGGATTTCTACAACCGGGTCTGCCTGCCCCTGTTCACTGCAATGGCCCTGATCATGTGCGTATGTCCCTGGTTCAACTGGCGGCAGGGGGTGCTGGACATGCAGGGACTGCTGGCGGTGGTGTTGATTTTTGCAGTGTCCGTTGCCGGCCTCTGGATAGGAGGCGTGCGCGACTTTCTGCCCCTGGCTGCGGCTTCGGCTGGAACTGCGGGAATGGTGTCAATGATCTTTTATATTCTGTCCAGACGGGAAGTACGCCGTAGTCGTAAAGGATGGGGGGTTTACCTGGTGCACTTCGGCGTGGCTATGATTGTGCTGGGTGTTGCCTTCTCCGGCCCTTACCAGCAGGAGATACAGGTTCGGCTCAGTCAGGGGGAAAGTGCTGTGATAGACGGTTTTGAGGTTACCTATTCCGATTTCAGGGAAGAGCATGAGCCGGGTGTCTCAATTTACGAGGCCCAACTGGACGTGACCAGAGAGGGCAAGGAAGTGGGCACCATGCTGCCCCAGCGCACCCTGCACCGCAATTTCGATCAGCCCTACTCGGAGGTCTCCACTATCTTTTCCCTGGGCAAGGAGCTTTACTCCACCATCCTGGGTTTTGACCCGGAGCTCAATGTCACCTTCAAAATCAGTGTCAGCCCCCTGGTGAACTGGATCTGGATCGGCAGTATAATCCTTTGCCTGGCAATTTTTATGATTATGGGCAGGGTCCGGGTCAGGGACCCGGACAAATAACAGTCCCCGCGACATTTTTCCTGCACAAATGCAAAAATTTCAAAGGCGAAATTATCAGAAGCTGCACAATCATTACATAGCGGGGACAGTCCCCTGGAGTTGTGCCATTAGTCACCATCGAGGACTCCCCCTGAATAGTTACCTGTTTAGAAACAAGTTGATTCTGCAATGCATGAGAATATAAATCCAGATGTGCTGCTGGAGCTGGACCGGGTCAGTCATTTTTTTGATGACCGGCTGGTTTTTAAAAATATCAGCTTAAAGCTGCCCAGGGGGGAGGTAATGCTGCTTGCAGGCCCCAACGGGGCAGGCAAAACCACCCTGGTACACATAATGACCGGACTCATCTCTCCCACCAGCGGGACTGTGCTGTCGGGAGTGCCCAGCGAGAAGACAGCCTATCTGGGGCATCACACGTTTATATATCCGGGGTTGAGCGGCCTGGAAAACCTCAGGTTCTGGGCCGGGATGTATCGGCTGCACAAAAGCCTGGAGGAACTGGAAGATCTGCTGGCACTGGTGGGGCTCAAGGGATTTATGCATGAAAACGCCCGCACCTTTTCCAGGGGCATGGCCCAGAGGCTTAGTCTGGCCAGAGTGTTGATGCTGCAGCCGGATATTTTTTTTCTGGACGAACCAGCCACCGGCATGGATGCTCAGTCCAGACAGATGCTTCGAAACGAGATTTCAAAGGCCAGGCACAGGGGGGCATCTCTGGTTTGGGTCAGTCACAGCCTGCAGGAAGACCTGGACCAGGCTGACAAGGTCCTGTACCTGGAGAATAAAAAGCAGGCCTTTTTCGGTCTGACAAGTGATTTTAAAGATGTCCTGCAGGAGAGGCTGCATTGACTCCCAGACCACTGGCACTCATGGCCAAGGATCTGAGGCTGGTGTTTGCAGATGGTGCAGGCATTGTTCAGCCGGTGTTGCTGGGCCTGATCCTGGTGTTTGTGTTCAGCCTTTCCACCCCGGTGGGGCATGACGTATCAGCCCAGGCTGCGGCCGCAATATTCTGGCTGGCCACCAGCTTTGCCATGATCCTGGTCTTCAACACTCTGTACAGCAGCGAAGGGTCCAACCAGTCCAGGATAGGGCTTTTGCTCGCCCCCATGCCGATACAGTATATCTGGATAGGCAAGGCCCTGGCCGGGGGGGTGCTGCTACTCATGGCTCAGCTGGTATTTTTACCGGCAATAGTTGTTTTTCTGGGCCAGGACGAGGTGACAGCCTGGCCCATGGTCCTGGGGTGTATCCTGCTGGTAGACTGGGGCCTGGTGGCGGTCGGCTCCCTTCTGGGGGCCATGTCCCAGGGGCACAGCGCCAGGGACTCGCTTTTAAGCGTAGTGATCTTTCCATTGCTGATACCGGTACTGCTTGCTGGAATCAGCATGGGGTCTTATTTTCTGGGAGACGGTTCAGGAGAGGACCTTGGGTCCTGGATAGGGGTGGTGCTGGCTTTCAATGCCCTGTTCACCGGAGCTGCACTGCTTTTATTTCCGTTTATATACGGGGAGTATTGAGTTTTTTTGTAATAACTGCCTCAATTGGGGACAGGCACACTCGCATCATTGCAGGCTCAGACAAGGGTTTCTCTGTAGCATTATTCAGCATGAGAAAATGACATGAAGGACAACAGCTCACTTACATCCCTGGCCGGGCCCCTGGCCCTGGCCGGAGGGGCGGCCATGGTGCTGGCTCAGTATTTCATCTGGGTTTATGCCCCTGTGGAAGTCACTATGGGTCAGGTGCAGAAGATATTTTACCTGCACCTTCCAGTGGCCTGGTGGGGGATGATATGTTTCTTCATTGTTTTTTGCGCCAGTATTGGATTTCTGATAAGAAAAAGTCCAGGTATGGACCAGCTGGCCTCGTCTGCGGCAGAGGTGGGCCTTTTGTATACCACTCTGGCCCTGGCCACGGGTTCTCTATGGGCCAGGATTTCCTGGAACACATGGTGGACCTGGGACCCCAGGCTTTCCACAGCACTTATCATGTGGTTTATTTACGCCGGGTACCTGGTGCTGCGTCAGTCCATAGAAGGCCGGCGCAAGATGCGTATGGTGGCGGCGGTCCTTGGAGTGGTGGCTTTTTTGAATGTTCCGCTGGTATTTATGTCGGCCCGCATATGGCGAAGCATTCACCCAGCGGTGTTCGCCTCCGAAGGTGGAGGCCTGGAACCGGAAATGTTGACTACTGTCATAGTCTGCGTAGCTGCCATGGGTCTGGTGACCGCGGCGCTTATCCTGTTACGCTTTCGGCAGAAGAACCTGCAGGAAAGGCTCTGGAGTCTTTATGCATCCGATAGCAGGTTTAACGGCTGACAGTATTATGGCTTGAGAGTTCTTAGCGGAGACAGTCCCGGTGCCAGGCGCTGAACAGTCTGTTTTCTGAAAATATTGGATGCACCTGCAAAAGGCTTTTAGCAGGGACAATTACCAAAAATGCAAGCAAAATGTTTTCTTAACGACCAACATGATGGTTTGAAATTTTCACTAAGCGCCTAACACTACAGCGAAACTTATAAAATACAGTATGGCATCTCAATTGGGTACAGGCACTTTTGCCGATGGAAAACTGTCAACTGCTCAAAAATCCCGGCGGCAAAAGAGCCTGTCCCCTTCCAGCTTAAATCAAGTGTCGCTGTAGTGGTAAATGGTTTAACTCTTACCAAACAAAAAAAAGGTTTGATTATGACATATCTCATCGCGAGCAATGTGGTTGTCTGGCTGGGGATCGGGGGATACCTCTTTTTCCTGGCTGTTGGACAGAAAAAGCTTGAGAAAAAGATCAGGCAGCTGGAGGTCATGCACCATGAATAGCAGCCTTTTATCCCCTTCCGCCATGCAGAGAACGGTTGTGGTTTTCGCGCTTCTAGGCCTGGCAGTGATCTTTTTATCTTCCATCTGGTACAGGATCCAGTCTCCCTCACTGGTAGTTGAAACCCATGCCAGGCAGGCGGATCAGCAGATGATGGCGCGCATAGCCGGTCTGATGCAGGAGGTGCAGGAAAACCCTGAAAATCTGCATGCCATACTGGATCTGGCAGGTTTTTTCATGCAGAACGAGGAATGGGACAGGGCTTATTCGTTCTGGAACAGGGCCCTGGAGCTGGATCCTGATCATCAGCTGGCTTTGAACCAGGCAGGGTTTACACTGTTTCGGATGGGGGAACATGCCCGGGCCAGGGATAAGTTCAAAAGGCTTTTAGAGATAAACCCTGAAAATCATCAGGGGCATTACAACCTGGCCATAATTTACAAGTATTATCTGGATGATCAGGAAATGGCCAGGGAGCATTTTCAAACCATCCTGAAGCTGGATCCAGACAACCAGGAACTGCTGGAAAGGGTGCGCCAAGAACTGGAAACTCCAGCCCCGGGTGAGGGAACATAGAAAATTGTTTCAAGGAGCTGGCTTTGTTTCGCGTTTGACAGAGTCAAGGCATTCCCGGTAACAAAGAAACATTAAATACTTTTTGTTTTTTGTTGATGTAAGGTAACCATTCAGGGGGTGCCGGAACCGGCCATCAGCCATAACCGAGGACCCCCTGAATGGTTACGTGCCGTATACTAATGGCTGAACTGTTACCTCTTAAGTATCGTCATACCGTCTAAACCGACTGGAGGGGGAATGGATAAGATTTGGGGCCAGGGATTAACCTTTGACGATGTCTTGCTGGTGCCGGACTACTCCGAAGTACTGCCCGAGGAGACCAACCTGAAAACCTGGCTTACTCCTGAGATAGAGCTGAATATTCCTTTGCTCAGCGCAGCCATGGATACTGTAACAGAAGCAGATATGGCTATTTCCATGGCCCGTGCCGGAGGCGTGGGGGTGGTGCACAAGAATATGAGCATCGAGGAGCAGCGCCAGGAGGTGGAAAGAGTCAAAAAGTCTGAAAGCGGCATGATTGTGGATCCGGTCACAGTGCATCCGCATGACGACGTGGAAAAGGTGCTGCGCCTCATGTCTGATTATCGTATTTCCGGTTTGCCCGTGGAAGATAAAGGTCGCCTGGCAGGCATCGTGACCAACCGCGACGTACGTTTTGTAAGCGACATGAAGACCAGGGTGGACCAGGTTATGACCAGCAAAAACCTTGTTACAGTACCGGAGGGCACCACCCTGGCCGAGGCCAAGGACATCCTGCAGAAGAACAAGATCGAAAAACTCCTGGTAGTTGAGAACGGGGACAAGCTCAAAGGCCTTATCACTATCAAGGATATAGAAAAGATCAAGAAGTATCCCCATGCCTGCAAGGACGAGATGGGCAGGCTCAGAGTCGGTGCCGCGGTGGGCACCGGCGATTATATGACAGCCAGGGTGGAGGCCCTTATCAAGGCCGGCTCAGATTTTATTATCCTGGATTCAGCCCATGGACACTCTAGAAATATTATTCAGGGTGTTAAAGATATTAAAGATGCTTTTCCACATTGCCAGCTGATAGCCGGCAACGTAGCCACTTACGAAGGGGCCAAGGCCCTGGTGGATGCCGGGGTGGACGCGGTAAAGGTGGGCATCGGACCTGGTTCTATCTGCACTACAAGGGTAGTAGCCGGAGTAGGCGTTCCGCAGGTCACGGCGGTGCTGGAATGCAGCAGGGCCTGTCGGGAAAAGGGTTGCCGCGTTGTTGCTGACGGCGGGGTCAAGTTTTCCGGGGATGTAATAAAAGCTCTAGTGGCCGGGGCGGATACGGTCATGATGGGCAGCATGCTGGCAGGAACCACTGAAAGCCCCGGGGAAACAATCCTGTACCAGGGGCGTACCTATAAGATTTACCGCGGCATGGGTTCTATAGATGCCATGCGGGAAGGCAGCAGTGATCGCTACTTTCAGGACAAGAGCAGCAAGCTGGTGCCGGAAGGTATAGTGGGCAGGGTGCCCTTCAAGGGGCCTGCAGGAGATACCATTTACCAGTTGACAGGCGGGGTACGGTCTGGAATGGGTTACCTGGGATGCGCCACTGTCAAAGAGCTGCAGGAAAAGGGGCGCTTTTTGACCATGACCCCGGCCGGCTATCGCGAAAGTCACGTGCATGACGTCATTATCACCAAGGAAGCACCCAACTACCGCATAGAGAATTATTAATCAGTATCTTTAGACACAGGCATTATCAGCATGCAAGTTCAAAACAAGGTCGTTATTCTGGATTTCGGTTCGCAGTATACCCAGCTTATTGCCAGGAGAATCCGGGAATCAGGGATATACTCCGAAATTCATCCCTGCAGTATAGATCTGCAGGATTTGAAGGCCATGCAGCCCACAGCCCTGGTGTTGTCCGGCGGACCTTCCAGTGTAGGTTCACAGGAATCCCCGGGAATTGATAAGGGGGTTTTTGAGCTGGGTCTTCCTGTTCTGGGGATATGTTACGGTATGCAGCTGATCGCCCACCTTCTGGGGGGCACGGTGGAGCCGGCCCGCAACAGGGAATATGGCCGGGCCGGGCTGGAGTTCGCCGGGCCATGTCCCTTGTGGGAGGGGCTTTTGGACAGGGAGGGCCTGACTGTATGGATGTCTCACGGTGATACAGTTCTTACCCTCCCTCCGGGCTTTGAGGTGCTGGGCCGTACCACCAGCGTTGATATCGCCGCCATGGCGGATGCAGATAAAAAAATATACGGGCTGCAGTTTCACCCGGAAGTGGCGCATACCGAAGAAGGCAAGCGCATCCTGCACAATTTTCTTTTCAAGGTGGCCGCCCTGGTTCCGGACTGGTCCATGACCTCCTTTATCCAGGACTGCATCCGTGACATGGGGGAAAAGATCGCCCTGGACGAGCAGGTTGTATGCGGCCTAAGCGGCGGAATAGATTCCACGGTGGTGGCGGTTCTTTTGCACAAGGCCATCGGCAAGCGTCTGCACTGCATCCTGGTGGATAACGGAGTTCTCAGGTACAACGAGGGCCGTGAAGTGGTGGAGAGCCTGACCAAGTATTTCAACCTGAACCTCAAGTATGTCCAGGCCCAGGATCTTTTTCTTTCCCGACTGCACGGGGTAAAGGACCCCGAAGAAAAGCGCAAGATTATCGGGCGGACCTTTATCGAGGTTTTTGAAAAAGAGGCCAGAGCCATACCCGGGGTCAAGTGGCTGGCCCAAGGTACCCTGTATCCGGATGTGATAGAAAGCGTTTCCTTCAAGGGGCCTTCGGCGGTTATCAAAAGCCATCACAATGTGGGAGGACTGCCGGAAAAGATGAACCTCAAACTGGTGGAGCCCCTGAGGGAGCTTTTCAAGGATGAGGTGCGAAAGGTGGCCGTGGAGCTGGGAATTCCGGACAGCATTGTGTGGCGGCACCCGTTTCCGGGTCCGGGTCTGGCCATCAGGGTCATTGGAGCCATTACCCCGGACAGGCTGGAGATTCTGCGCAAGGCCGACCGGATAGTGCAAAATGAGCTTTTTGCCTCAGACTGGTATACCAGGGTCTGGCAGGGATTTGCAGTTCTTCTGCCCTTGAAGACGGTGGGGGTAATGGGTGACGAGAGGACCTATGAGCACGTGGTGGCCCTGCGTATAGTTGACAGCGTGGATGCCATGACCGCGGACTGGAGCAGGCTGCCGCCGGAGATCCTGGCCAGGGTTTCCAACCGGATCATAAATGAGGTGCAGGGAGTAAACAGGGTAGTCTACGACATTTCCTCCAAGCCTCCAAGCACCATAGAGTGGGAATAGACCAGGGGGGGACGTATGTTTGGTATAGGAACTACTGAAATACTGGTGATTCTTGTGGTGGCCCTGCTGGTGCTGGGCCCCAAGAAGCTGCCGGAAATCGCCAGATCCCTGGGCAAGACCCTGGCGGAATTCAAGAGGGTCAGCACTGATGTGAAAAGGACCATAGATCTGGAGGTCCAGGAAGAAGATGAGAAGGAACGTCGGGCCAGGCTCAAGAAAAAAATGGAGAGCAAGGCAGGAAAGACAGAAGAATCATCCCCAAAAGATGAAGAAGCGTCATCCAGGGGACCACAGCCGGAACCTGAGCCCAACCCGGAAGAACAGGCCCAAGGTACATCACATGAAGAAGACCGGCCTGGAAAGGGGCACCGAGAGTCAGATAATAACGAGCCCAGGCAGGACAAAGAAGGCAACATCAGGTCATGACAACCGAGCACAAAGAAGAAGCAATGGACGAGCATTCCCACCAGGACGAGGGGATGACCTTTACCGAGCACCTTGAAGAGCTGAGATACCGTCTTTTCCGGATCATTATTGCTGCTTTTGTGGGCTTTCTCGCCTGCTACGTGTTCAAGGAAAAGCTCTTCGACATTTTGATGCAGCCCCTGGTAAAGGTGCTGCCGGAAGCCAGCACCATGATCTTCACCGGTCTTCCGGAGGCCTTTTTCACTTACCTGAAGGTATCTCTGGTGGCCGGTATTTTTCTGGCCAGCCCGTACATATTTTACCAGATATGGAAATTCGTCAGCCCGGGAATGTATGCTTCCGAAAGAAAGTTTATTATTCCCATAGCCTTTATTTCCGCTCTATTTTTTGTAGTCGGGGCACTTTTTGGGTATTTCGTAGTATTTCCCATAGGCTTTCAATTTTTTATGGGTTTTGCCAACGAAATGATTCAGCCCATGCCTTCGCTGCGGGAATATTTCAGCTTTGCAGTTAAGCTCTTATTTGCTTTTGGTATTGCTTTTGAGTTGCCCCTGTTTATATTTTTTCTGGCCAGGCTGGGCATAGTCAGTTCCAGGGGGTTGCGCAAGCAGCGCAAGTATGCCGTACTCATAATCTTCCTGGCAGCGGCATTTCTGACTCCTCCGGACATCATCAGTCAGGTGCTCATGTCCGGGCCTTTGATCCTTTTGTACGAGGTGAGCATATGGGTGGCCTATATCTGGGGCCGGGAGCGAAAACACAGAAAGAAAAAGGCTCAGGAAGACGAAGATGAAGAAGATGATGAGGGCTGAACATTGATGAAGGTATCTGTTCAGCGCTTTTCAAGATGGCATTCACCTTCACGGCAATTGATATCATGAACAAGCCGTTTGTTCACCTCGAGGATAAACCAGTTTACTGCAGGTCAGGAAACAGTCATGCGGCAGGCAAGCATTAACAGAAAAACCCTGGAGACAGAGATAGATCTGGACCTGGTCCTGGAGCCCCAGGAATTGCACATTGTTGCGGAGACAGGGGTAGGATTTCTGGATCACATGTTGAATCTCATGGCCCACTGGGCAGGTTTCACCCTCAGGCTTAAATGCCGTGGTGATCTGCACGTGGATTTTCACCACAGCCTGGAGGATGTGGGCATCTGCCTGGGGTTGGCTCTGGATAAGGCACTTGGGGATAAAACAGGCATCAACCGCGTTGGGTGTGCCAAAGTTCCGCTGGACGAGGCCCTGTGCGAGTGTGTTCTGGATATTTCGGGCAGGCCTTACCTGGTCTACCTGGGTGACGACATTCTTCCGGCACAGATCGCCGGGGAGGAAAAGGATGTCTGGAGGGAATTTTTCAAGTCCCTGGCCTATAACTCCAGGATGAACCTGCACCTGAATTTTCATTATGGTCAAAACGGGCATCACCTTCTGGAATCCGCGTTCAAGTCCCTGGGACTGGCCCTTGGCCAGGCAGTGGTACTGGGCAGAAGGGGTGTCCTGAGCACCAAGGGGGTTCTGGCTTGATGAGCAGGTTAATTATCTTGATTGCAGCATTACTTTTATCGGCAGGGGCGGGTTGCGCCCCCAGGGAGCCGCTCCACGAACCCCCCGAAGATGCTGTGGTTGCTGTGGCCGGTTTTTCCCAGCCCCGGGAACGCTGGGAAATGATCACCAGCCATGTCACTGTCCAGCCCAAAGATATCGGCCGGGATATCAAGGACAAACTTGACAGTGATCTGGTCGCCCTGTTGCGGCAAAGCGATCACAAGATTTTATACCCGGAAATGTTGCAGGACTGCAAAAAAGAGGTGTCCGAGGACGCCCAGCCCCAGAGATCGGCATTTCACTATTGGGTCCAGGTGGGCCAATGCATCCAGGCAGACTATATTCTGGTTCCCTTTGTGTTTGACTGGAAGGAGCGGGTAGGCGGTTCCTGGGGCGTGCAGGAGCCGGCAGGGGTGGTTTTGGAGCTCAACCTCATCGATCTTCAGAAACTGGAACTGCACAGGTTTTTATTCGATGAAAGACAATATGCCCTGTTGGAGGATCTTTCCAGAGCAGGCAGGTTTTTTAAGCGCGGGGGCAGATGGATTTCAGCCAGGCAACTGGCCAATGAAGGACTTGAAAAAGGCGTCAGGGAGCTTGGTCTATGATTATTTTTCCGGCTATTGACATAAAAAACGGGGAGTGCGTCAGACTCAGGCAGGGCCTGGAAAATGAGGTGACGGTTTTTTCGACAGATCCCGGAGCTATGGCGGAGCACTGGGAAAGACTCGGGGCCGGGTGGCTGCACCTGGTGGATCTGGACGGGGCTTTTTCAGGAAGACCGGTGAACCAGAACCTCATCGCTGATATCTGCTCCAGGATCCGTATCCCGGTGCAGCTGGGGGGCGGCATAAGGGGACTGGATACCGCCTCGGCCTATATTGAGGCCGGAGTAGAGCGGCTCATAATCGGCACCATGGCCCTGGAAGAAAAAAGCAGATTCCAGGAGCTTTGCAGCAAATATCCCGGCCGCATCGGCGTATCCCTGGACGCCAGGGACGGAAGGCTGAAGTCCAGGGGCTGGGTCTCCGACACCGGCCAGGATGTGGACCAGGTATTGCCGGACCTGGAGACGATGGGAGCATCATTTTTCGTGTATACCGACATCTCCCGTGACGGCATGCAGTCCGGGGTCAATACCCCTGCCCTGGAGCATGTGCTGGAGATAACTGATAAACCGGTAATCGCAGCCGGCGGCATCTCTACGCTGGAAGATATCCAGGAGATATATCCTTTAAGGCATAAGGGCCTGGAAGGGGTGATTACAGGCAGGGCGATATACAGCGGAAGCCTGGATTTTAAGAGCGCTGTCAGGTGGATTGAAGAACAGGGTTAAATAAATGTACTGGTGTTACCGGTCCCGGTCCTTTCTGGTCAGCCTGTCCTGCAGTCCCTTGATGAGGATGGGCCAGGCTATGGTGGCATCGCAGTAGACTTCGGCATACTTGCCCCCCTGTTCCCGGGGGGTGAATTTACCCCAGGAAACGCCCTCCTGATAGGTGCAGCCTGACAGCCCCCCCCAGTGCACTGGTTCCGGGCAGATGCGGACCCCGTACTGGAATCTGCGCAGCGGCAGCTGCATGTTTTCCAGGCGCTGGGAGGCTATCTCCAGAAAAGGACTCACCTGCTGGGCCCAGTTTCTGGGCACGCCTCCGCCGATGGTGAAAAGGCCTGTCTTTTTACTTTCAGTGATTTTTTTCGTGTAGCTGAACAGGTCAAGAAAAGGATTGAATGGAAACGGGGGATAGTCCTCAGGTTGCAGGGTTGGTCCGTTTTCCTGCTGGAGCAGGATATGTGTGGCTATGTCCAGTGCCAGCTCAGAATCGGTAAAGGCCGGGATATAAACCGGAATGTTCTGCTGGTAGGCGCTTTTAAGTATCCCGGGCCCCGGGATGTTCTGATCCAGATAGTGCCCTATCTTGCGGCAGATGATTTCAGAGCTGAGCTGTTCATGTTTGTCAATACCCTGCATGACCTGGTGGATGATGTCTTCAGCCCGCATAAAGTTTATTTCCGGTTCCAGGGTGTCGTAAACCCGGTTGAAGCCGTGTTTGAAAAGCTCCTGGTCGTTCATTTTGTGCTTTTCGTACTTGAAGTGCTTAAGCCCGATGGACTCGATAAAGCCATGGGCCATTAAGGCCCCGGTGGAAATAACCACATTGATCCAACCCTTATCTATCATCTTGCACAATAGCTTGCCCATCTTGGCCACTGTCATGGCCCCTGAAAAAGTACCCACCACCAGGCAGTCCGGGTCGGATACCATTTCTTCCAGCACGTTCAGGGCCTCTCCCAGGCTGCGTCCGTTAAAGGCGGTTTTTTCCATGGCCTGCAATAGCTGGTCAAAGTCCTGGATGTTGTCTGGGTCCAGGGGCTGAAGAGGGGTCAGCCCTAACTCTTCGGGGTTCTTCAAGCTGTCGATGGAACGGATGTCTTTTTTTATCATGGCCTGCCTCGTTATGTTTCAGCTGGTTTGGGTGGCTGGATAGTGCGAAAATAGCTGAGCAGAATTTTCAGGATACATTTTACACCCGTGGATTCGGACAAGACGCTGTCCGGTCGTGGAGCCAGTTCGCAAAAGTCCATTCCAACCAGTCTGGGGCCTGGCCAGAAGTGCCGCCAGAAGTCATTGATCCAGTGGTACTGCAGCCCTCCAGGTTCAGGGGTGCCGGTACCCGGTATGACACAAGGGTCCATGCCGTCGACGTCAAAGGTGATGTAAACCGGGCCGGGACCTGAGAAATCCTTGACCATTTCGGCGGCCCTGGCAGGGGAGGGCAGATTCCAGGGGTGCATGACCATGATGTGATCATGACCGTCTTTGATGATCTGGGCCTGCTCCCGATCCATGCTGCGGATGCCCAGGGATACTGTCCTCAGGCCCAGATCCTTGACCCTGGACATGACGCAGGCATGGGAATAGGAACTGCCCTGAAAACTGTTGCGCAGGTCGGCATGTGCATCCACCTGGATCACGGTCAGGTCCGGGTAATAGCCGGCATAAAAGCTTATGGGGGGGAAAGCGATGGAATGCTCTCCCCCCAGGGTCAGGATGAAGTCCTTTGATGGATCATAGCCCTCCAGAAAAGCATGCATTTCTTTTTGCAGATTTTCAGGGGAAGAAACATTGGGTCTTTGAAAGGGCAGGGTCTTGAAACAGCAGTAATCGCTGATATCAGCGTCCAACTCAGCATCATAGGTCTCTATCTGATAGCTGGCCTTTAAAAGGGCTTCCGGGCCGTTCCTGGTTCCTGTATCGAAGCTGACGGTGCCCTGGTAAGGTACCGGCCAGACGTGTACGGGGTTGGGACCGCCGCAATCATCCAGATCCAGAAAGTCTAAGTACATAGTGTCCTCAAGGCAGGAAAACAGCCACAGATATGGTGGTGGTCCATAGTCCGGCCACGCCGGTGGTTACACAGGGTGCAGATGTCGAGTCTACTATCTGCCCGCTCATCATGTAGATCTGTCTTCTTTCATCGTAGTCCTTTTCAGGATCAAAGTCTATGCCCAGGGTAGTAGCAAGCATGGTGGAGGCCAGATCCTCGGCAAAGTCGCCGATCTCGTTTTCATCGGCTCCAAAGGCATGATGTTCGGATATGTATCCGTACTGGCTTTCGTCGGCAGGAAAGGCCATGCCCACTGCGGATCCTACAAGGCGTCCCTTTTCATTGGTGGCGTTTCTGGCCATAACACAAAAGGTCAACTCTCCCGGCAAAAGTTCCTTGATGCCTTCCTGGACTGAAATCAGCCTGCAGTAAGGGGGGTATATGCTGGACACATAAACCAGGTTCTGCTTTTCAATTCCAGCGTCGCGAAGGGCCAGCTCGAAAGACTGCAGTTTGTTTTTGTGCCGTCCTATACCGCGGGTAAAAAAAGCACGGGATGGGACAAAAGGTCTCTGGAGCATCAGATATTCCTCCCTGAATATTGGACTGCAAGGTTTCAACCATGCGTCAAATCAGAACAAATTATTCAAAGCACAGGAGCAAGTCAATATGAATATAACATAGCACTTCAGCGACACTTTGTGTAAATTATCGCCTTGGCCAACGGAGACAGGCACTTTTGCCGTCTTCAAACCGTAAAACGTCCTGGACAATAAAAAAGGCAGGGTGAGGACCCTGCCTTTTGATGTAGTCTGAGTATCCGTCAAGCCAAGCATTAGCGCTTGGAGTACTGGAACTTGGCCCGGGCGCCTCTTTGTCCGTATTTTTTTCTTTCCTTGACCCTGGAGTCGCGGGTTAAAAGTCCGGCTTTCTTGAGAACCGGTCGGTGCTCCTGATCCACCTGCAGTAGTGCCCTGCTAATGCCGTGACGAACTGCTTCGGCCTGGCCGGCAAGACCGCCTCCGTCCACGTTGACCTTGATGTCAAACTTGCCTGCTGCATGGGTCAGCTTGAGGGGCTGGTTTATGATCATCTGCAGTGTGGCCCTGGGGAAATATTCCTGGTAGGGCCTGCCATTGACCAGTATCTGTCCGGAACCGCTATATAGTCTGGTCCTGGCGGTGGAGGTCTTCCTCTTGCCTTTGCCGTAAAAATATTCTTCCTTCATGCGTATTGCTCCAAAAAATAATTAATATTGGATTGATTTGGGCTGCTGTGCCGTATGCGGGTGCTCAGGACCGGAGTAGACCTTGAGTTTTTTCAGAAGCTTGCGGCCAAGCTTGTTTTTAGGGAGCATGCGGCCCACTGCCTTTTTAATGACTTCCTCCGGCTTTTTCTGCAGCATCCTGTCCAGGGATGTTTCCTTGATACCGCCGGGATATCCGGTGTGATAGTAGTATTTTTTCTGCTTCAGCTTGTCGCCGGTGACTTTGATCTGTTCGGCATTGACCACTACAACGAAGTCGCCGGTATCCATATGAGGAGCAAACTCCGGCTTGTCCTTGCCTCTGAGCTTGGTGGCTATACGAGTGGCCAGTCGTCCCAGAATCCTGTCCCGGGCATCGACTACGTACCAGTTTCTCTTGATATCTTCAGGTTTGGGGCTGTAAGTCTTCATAAATAAAATACTCCATGATCTGTTTGGCTTAAGAAGAAAATATAAACGATTTTGGCCCATGATGTCAACAACAAAAATTATCACTACAGCGAAACTTATAAAACTTTCCAACCTGGTATCTGTTTAGCGCTTTTAAGGAAAGCAGGGGACAGGCACTCCGGGACCCACTTGAGCATCATTTTGTGCTCAAATCGACTCATTTTTTGGGACAAGCGGGTCCCGGAAGAGCCAGT
>PWSL01000094.1 GCA_003563255.1 Desulfonatronospira sp.
CACTACAGCGAAACTTATATATCGACCTCCGGGGACTGGCTCTTTTGCCGCCTGATTTTTTGTTCAATTGCAAGTTTTCAAACGGCAAAAGTGCCTGTCCCCAATTGAGACAGGTTATAAATTTTTGAAGTTTCGCTGTAGTGTTATGTGTTAAAAGTTTTTGGTCCGATTTAAAAAGCAAATTAACTTTACTGTAACGCTGCAGACTCAATGTTTCGCATGACTGAGGCCACATATGTTTTTGATTCCCGGTTGCGGGTCTGCATGTACACGGGGCAGCCGGGCATGCAGAATTCAGGGGAGTCCAGCCTGCCTTCTGCAAGGGCCTGGACCACTCTGTCCCAGGGACCGGTGACATAGGAGATGACCTGGATGTCCCAGGCTGTCAGTATATCGTGCCAGAGCCTGGATATAGCGCCGCAGATCAAAACTTCTATACTCAGGGAGGACAGACGGCGAATCCTGGCCAGGTTGTCGCTGTCGGATATCTCTTTGTACTCCAGGGGGATGGTTCTTACCGGGGATAACTGCACCAGGAGAATCTTCCCGGAAACATCGAATACCGGAGCAACAAGATTGTTCCATTTACTTACAGCTAATTTCATGTCTTTGATCCTTGTGAAGCAAGGTACAAGCACGAATTATGCCCAGGGAAAGATAAAGGGCATTTTATACGCAATCGTTTAATATGTATGGATTTTTTATTGGGATGGCTTGCAGAAAGTGTTGCAGTTATGCTACAAGAATAAAAAACCATGTTGAATAACTGCAACATAACAAGTGAGCACATGGGGACAAAAGGGTGTTGAAAGCGGGAGTGCATCCCGTGCTGGCGGCTTATGGGCTTTTGCGGGGGAATTCGGCGTACTGGGGGCTTGAAGGGTGGTGCAGGGATTGCTGCGTGATCATCATCACATGTACAGCCTGGAACCGGTTTACAGGCCCATTTTTTTCATCTTGCGGTACAGGGTGCTTCTATGCATGCCCAGCAGCCTGGCTGCCTGGGACAGATTGTTCTGGGACTGTCTCAGGGCCCGGGAGATATTTCCTGCTTCCAGGGCCTGCCTGGCTGAATACATATTCAGGGGTTCCCCGGCCCTCTGTTCCCTGAGGATCAGGTCCCGGGGCAGGTGACTGCGGGTTATCTCTTCCTGGCGGCAGAGGACAAAGGCCCTTTCAATGATGTTTTCCAGTTCCCGGATGTTGCCCGGCCAGTCATGGCTCATGAGAATGGACAACACCTGCGGATCCACTCCCCGGATCTCCCGGTTGAACAACAGGTTGAACCTGTCCACAAAATGCTCCACAAGAAAAGGTATGTCCTCTTTTCGATGTCTCAGGGGAGGCAGGTCAATACGGACCACATTGATGCGGTAGAAAAGGTCCTGGCGAAATGCCTTGATCTCCACGAGATGTTCCAGATCCTTGTTGGTGGCGGCGATAATCCTGGCATCGGACTTTTCCGAGTGGACAGCCCCCAGGGGCTCGTAGCTCTTTTCCTGCAGCACCCGGAGCAGCTTGGTCTGCATGGCCGGGCTTATATCGCCTATTTCATCCAGGAAAAGGGTCCCTCCCCGGGCCTGGGCAAACCTGCCGGGCTTGTCCTTCTGAGCCCCGGTGAACGCCCCGGCCTTGTATCCGAAAAGTTCCGACTCCAGCAGGGTATCTGGAAGGGCGCTGCAGTTGACGGCCACAAAGGGTGATTCCCGGCCGCGGCTTAAGGCATGAATGGTCTTGGCCACCAGTTCTTTGCCGGTGCCGGTTTCCCCCTGGATGAGCACGGTGCTGGTAGTCTCAGCCACTGCCGGTGTCAGTTCCAGCACCTTCTGCATGGCCGGGCTGTGGCTTATGAGCTCGCCCATGTCGAAATCGCCCTCGAGCTTAAGGCGCAGGCTTTCCATTGCGCTTAAATCCCTGAAGGTCTCTACTGCGCCGACTGCCTCGCCCCGGGAGTTGCGCAGCAGGGATGTGGATACGCTGATGGTGATGCGCCTGCCTTTGGCGTCGACAATATAGCAGACCTTGCCTACCACGGCCTTGCCAGACTTTCTGGTCTGGCTGAGAGGACATTCTGCTTCGCACAGACTGGAATGAAACACCTCCCAGCATGGGCGGCCAATAGCTTCGTTCCTGGAGATCCCGGTAATCAGCTCTGCAGCCCGGTTGAAGGAGGTGATCTGCCACTGGTCATCTACTGTGAACACCCCGTCGGAGATGCTTTCCAGTATGGTGCAGTTGAACCCGTCACAGTATGCTTTGGTCTCATTCTTCAAAATCATTGTTTTTTGTGGGGTCATCCGGAGTTGTCCATGTATTTAAACAGGTCATAAAATCGCTGTCCATAGGTTTCCTTCTCCAGGACCTGGGCCTGCAGCCTGGAGCGCATGCTCTCCCGGGCACCATGGTCATGCAGGTAGTACCTGACCTTTTCCGCAAGCTCACGGGGATCTCGAAAGGTGACCACATAGGAGTGAAAAGGCTGTTTTTTCAGAACGGATTGTTCTTCGGTAATCTGAAAGCCCCCGGCGGCCGGGATCTCGAAAAAGGCCGGGTTTAACCCGTCATGCTCTGCAAAGTCCCGGCCGTGTGGATTAATTACAATGCTGGACGAGGCATAGGCCTCCAGGTTCCGGGGAGGAAAGATCAGGCCGTTATGCCTGACCCACTGGCTGTCGGACCAGCCTGCACCCCAGACATCCACCTTCTGGCCCAGGGTCTCACTCACCCGGCGGACCAGTTCTTCTTCGTACTCCCCAAAGGGGGCGATGAGCATTACTTCCCGGCCGTACTTACGACGCGTGCCTGATGTTACCTTGACCTTGAGCTTGTGATGGTAGGGACAAGCGGCAAAGGGAAGGTGAACTACATTTTTGGCACCCCGGGAACGCAGCAGCTCAACGTTTTTTTCAAATGACAGGGCCACGACATCCACCAGTTCATCAACCTCCTTGATCCTGTCTATCTGGTCTTCCCGGCGAACAGGCGGACCCCACCAGTAAATGATGCGGATAATGGGGTTGAGCTCGCGGATATTCTCCACGGTCTTATGGTCAATGAGTCCCTGCAGACTGATAACCAGTGGTGTCTTGTTTTTCTTGACCATATCCCACAGGCGGTGGTTGGACATGGTTTCCCAGTCCACGAATGTGCCGGGCAGGCCGAACTTTTTCAGCAGGTTGTGCATTCGGTTGGAGATCCTGGACATGGGTTCGGGGCAGTCATGAAAATGGATGGCCGACTCCAGTCCCATGGAGTAAAGTCCTGATTCCACAACCCATGTCCATCTGTTTCCGGCCATGGGGCCTTCTATGGTGACCTGTTTCTTGCCCGAGGTCTTGGCAGGGCCTTCAAAAACCCGTTTCATGAATTCCGGCTCCTGTTTAACACTACAGCGACACTTTGTGTTAATCTTTGCCTCGGCCACCGGGGACAGGCACCCCGCACTAATAATTTCAAAGACTCTGAAAACCTTACAGAAAAATAAGTGCGGGGGAGCCAGTCCCCTTTGAGTTCAAATAAAGTGTCGCTGTAGTGTTAATTGATATGATTTTTTTTTTGCTTATATCTGAACATTTGTCAAGTAAACACGGGTTGAGGGGTGAGTTGACAGCGCTTGTGATTTATGTTGCAATTTGCTACAGTGATGTATTTTGTTGTTGCAAGATGGACGAAAACCGGTTAAATTTTTTTAATTGTTTTTTGTTGGTCAAGAAGGTGTTTTTTGTCTGGAAAGAACCAGTCCCTGTGGGATTTGGTGATTTGATCTGGGTCTGCGGGCGATTCTGCCCTGACTTTTCCCCTGGTTTTTCTTCTCCGGCTGGTCCTGCTGTATTATGGGCTGTGAGAAGCTGGCTCCGGGTGGAACTGTCAATAACAATGAGAAAAATTTCACAGAAGGAGGGGAGTTATGTCCAAGTGGTTGAAGTCGCCCTGGCTTGAGCTGAACATCATGATAGCACTGGCGGTGCTTTCTTACGGTGTGCTGGCAGTGGCGGCCGCTTTCGTGCCCACCCCCGAGGGTGGCATGCCCGGTGGAGTTCTGGTAGGCTGGCTGGTGGGATTCTTCATCGCCAGCACCATCATCGCCATCCTGGCCACCATCGGCGGAATCGGCGGAGGAGTGCTTTTTACTCCTCTGGTCATGGCCTTCACCCCGGTTGACAGCGTCATTGCCAGGGGAACCGGGCTTATAGTGGCCATGTTCAGCGGTCTTATGGCCACGGGGCCGGTAATGCGCAGCGGCCTGGCCAATCTCAAGATGTGCATCTTTCTCTGCGTGGCTTTTGCCATCGCTGCCTTCTCCGGGGCCCAGGGAGCGGTGATTGTGGCCGCCCACCTGGGCGAGTTCGGCGAAGGACTGGTGCGTATGCTTCTGGGTCTGCTCATCGGCGGCCTGGTTGTTTACTTTATCATGGGCGGAAAAAAGGTTGAATGGCCTGATGTCAAGGTC